>DMJC01000251.1 GCA_003451915.1 Clostridiales bacterium | reverse complement strand
TCCTCAAACTTGACGCCCGGATAAGCTGGTGTACGTGTTTTGGCATAATCATCCAGCGTTTTCAGATCGTCTGGCATTGCATAGTTAAATAGAGATAACCCGTGATCGAACAATGGCGCCGGAGCAATGATTGCGCCACTGTGATTGTCTCGTAAAAGGCCAAAATTTCCGAAATGCCGGTCTTCGTTATAGATGACCGCGTCAAATACTAACATGCTGTGCAGCGATTCGGAAAAATCATCGCCCAAAGCGGCATAATAATCAAGTACCGCTTTTAATCCGCCTGATTGCACGATGCTGCCGGTCGAAACAAAGGAAGTATCAATGTCGGTAAATAGACGACATTTCGAGGCAATGATCCCTTTCCAGTTTTCCAGATCGTATCGGACGGCAGGTAAACCCATCACCTCGGCAATCTGGCAGGCGTAGTACTCACTTCACGGTTCATTGCCCGTATTGGCTGCCCCCCAGGAACCGCCTTTATAAAGATAAATACCATCGTCCTCAATCAGTCGCCAAGCCTTGCGAAGCATACCGTTGGTCGTCAACTCCGGCGAGATCGTGAAAATTTCCTGAGTCTGTCCAATTCCAGTATAGGCAATCAATGACAGGGCTTCGGAAAATCGATTCTGATATAAATTGTATTGACTGAATTTCCCAGGGAATCCTTGGGGAACAACCCAATAACTATCATTCAGCGACAGACCTTTGCAGACATCAATAATCCCTCGAGTATCATTTGGCGAAAGGTTCAATGTTTTCAGAATTTCTTCGACAAAAGCACGGTTTTTGGGAATGACACGACGACGCAGCCATTTCAATACACCTTCGTGATCCAGTGACATGCCAAGTGGCAGCAAATGCTTTTGCGCCTCGTTAATACTGATAATATTGGCTGATAATCCTTCGATGCCGAGTTCTTCAAGCTTAAAAACCAATAACGGCAAGTCATAGAGTCTGAGTTCATAGAAGTCACCGTTTTCAATCGGTTGATTGATAATTGGTGAAACAATTTCGACTCGCAGGTCCAGTGCAGCTGCAGCTCGCAGAATAAGATTCAGCGACGGGCTATGTTCGCCACTCTCCAGTCGTGAAATATTCGAACGCTGCGTTCCCAACATAGTCGCCAATTGAGCCTGTGTCAGGCCTTTCGCGATTCTTGCCGCTGTGATTTGATCAATGATTTTTTGCCGCCAGGCTTTTTGTTCAATGCTGTTCAAAATAAACACCTCAATCAATGTTTGTGATTATCGTATCATTTATGATAACAATATGCAAGAATTAAGCTGTTCTATTATGTTTTGTTATCTTTTTTGTTTCTTTTGCTATTTGCCTTATATGCTGATTCTGATAGATTGACAGCTGACTGCCGAGGATCGAAAACCGGAAAATGCGACCCTTCACCTTTCACCTTTCACTTTTCACCCTTCACCCTTCACTATTCACCTTTCACAAGTCTGAGCTCCGCTCAGACTCACCCTTCACTTTTCACCTTTCACCTTTCACCTTAACGATTCTCGGTCTGTTAAACCTTTGCGCCATTATGCAGGGGGTATTGACGGCCAAGGCATAAATCAGCATAAAAACAATAATCACCGGCGGGCCGATCAGGCCAAACAGCCAGAATGGCATTATGGCAATCCAATGCGAAAATTCGGCCCGGCAGGACTCGTGGAGGAATTTATCCAGGTTGGCTGATGAGTAATCGGTCAGGTGTTTTTTGGAATAACCGCCTGGTATGATCGCGCCGCCATCGGGCAGTAATGGTTTCCAGCAACGGATCTTGAACCAGGTCTGGTAGATTTTGCCATCTTTTTCCCATGGTTGGCTGCGATAGAATGACGACTGGTGATTAAACAGCCGGTCCGGCAGGCGGCGACTCAATCCGCCGGCAAGCATCTGCAGTGAAGGCCACAGGATGACAATCAGCACAACAGTCCAGCCGGCGGGCAGATCGACTATTTGCATGGGTCCACCTTTCTGTCTTTCCAGACAACTTTAAAGCCAAATATTTTATAAATCAGCGAGAGAACGAAAAGAATCAGAAAAGCCAGCAGCCAGATCGGGTAAACCAGCATGGCCAGCGGGTGAAAATCGCCGGCTTGACGGGCTGCGCGCATCAGCATCAGGATAAAGCAGGCGATCAGCACAATGGCTTGACCGAGCAACGTCAGGTCGCCACGGGCCAGAATGCGGACGGTGTCGAAAATACAGCCAAAGCAGCCGGTGATCCAAAAAATGGCCATGATCAGCAATAAAGCCGGAGTCTGTGATGCGCCGGCAGCCACGTTTTTCATCCAGCCTCGAGCCAGGTCACGGACGCCACCGCCATACATCCGGAAAGAAACATCGCCGTCACCATAATACAGGCTGTCTTTGATATCTTGGGCAGCCAGTACCCGTCCGAAAGCCAGGTCTTCGACTACATATTGCCGGACGGCGCAATGGCCGCCGGCTCGTTCGTATTCGTCGCGGCTGATCAGGATGGCTGGTCCGAAGAGGCCGGCGTGGCTGGTCTGAAAGGGCAGGCCGGAGCCGTTGCCGGCAATCTGGATCAGGTTGAAAAACAGTGAAAAATACTCGTAAGGTTTGCGTACTTTGTGCCAGGGCAGTACCGAGACAACGCCTTGCGTCGCCTGGCGGGCGGCGAGCAGCCGGGCAATGGCTTTCAGGTCAAGGGTGACATCGGCATCGAGAAATAAATACAAATCACTGCGGGCATTGTCAGCGCCTTGCTGGCAAGCCCAGGATTTGCCCAGCCAGCCAGCGGGCTTGTCGCGCAGATTCAGCACGCGGACACCGAAACTTTGTGCGATGGCAGCGGTCTGGTCGGTCGAATCGTCGTCAGCGACGATGATTTCATCGGGCAGGCGGCTTTGCTTTTGCAGGCTTTCCAGTAAAAACGGCAGATTAGATGCTTCGTTACGCGCCGGGATGATGACCGACAAG
>DMJC01000051.1 GCA_003451915.1 Clostridiales bacterium | reverse complement strand
GCCCTGAACGGTCTGCAGACCGGCTGAGGCTCGCGGGCTCGCCCAGTATTCTGGGATTACCGCCGGTAGGGAATCACACCCTGCCCCGGAAACATTTCGGTTTTCGTAAAATATTATATCACGGATTGTACGTTATTCAAGCTGGACTGACCAAGAGATATGAATAATTATCGATAACCGCATCAATGACCTGGGCAATTTCCACGGGGATCTGGCCAGATTTCTCACCTCTCCGGTAGTCGACAACCGACTGATCAAGTCGAACCTGACACAGTCCTGTGCTTCTGTCGATAACCGCAAATCCTTTGTTCTCACTCGTCTCCATATCCGATACATGAGCAAACAAGGTGAGCTTATCCCGGTAAGGAGCGCTGTCATAGGGGCAGAAGCTCCTGCAGTTTCCGCATTCATTGCACAGGCCATCGATATGTATGACTTGATTCATCCGCATCCCGGGAACTTGAACCGAAATATTGGCTCTGTTGGGGCAGACTTCGACGCAGTTTTCGCAGACTGTGCTGCAGCCTAAACAACGATTGCTGTCAGACTTGGCGGGATCCTCGTCATTCAGCAAGCCCTTTCTGGCATAAACCAGATTCGGGTCTGTGAAATCATCCAAATCCCGGGTAATTCGCCGGTTTAAAATATGCTCAGCAGCGATTGTCGCATCGCGAATCGCTTCAACAACGGATGACGGACCATTCAACCCGTCGCCGACAGCATAGACCCCGGGGATCGAAGTTTCGAGTGTCATTTTGTTCACAGCCAGTTTCCCCAGACTGTTCAGCTTCAATCCATTATCCCGGTAAAACTGTTCGGGGACTTTTTCACCGACGGCACAAATGACGGTATCCGCATCAATACAGGCATTGTCGCCGGTTTTAACAGCACTCTGCCGACCGCTGGCATCAATCTGGCCCAGTGACATCACGCTGCACAGTAATGAGCCGTTGCCGCAGCTGACAGGTGACAGAAGATCCATGAATTCGATGCCTTCTTGCTCAGCCAATTCCAACTCGTCCTCATCAGCTGGCATATATCGTTTTGTCCGGCGATAGGCGATTGCTACCTTTTCGACCCCGGCTGTTCTTTTTGCTGCCCGGGCTGTGTCCATGGCAGTATTGCCGCCGCCGATGATCACGACGTTTTTGCCGATATTGACCTTCCCGCTCTGCTGCTTGAAGGCAGTCAGAAAATCAAGGGCGTTCATGGTATCGCCTTGTTCAAGATCGAGCACACTCGGTTCGGATGCCCCAACGGCAAGGACGACCGTGTCAAATTCTTTTTTCAGCTTCTCGATTGATTTGATCTCGCAGTTGTTGATGACCCGGACGCCCATGGCCTGGATCAGCTTCACATCATTTTCGATGGCTTCCGCCGCGATGCGGAAATCAGGGATGATATGGCGGACAACACCGCCCGGGGTTTCATTTTTCTCGAAGATCGTGGTCTGGATCCCGCCTTTAGCCAGAAAATAGGCAGCAGCCAGACCGGCCGGTCCGCCGCCGACGATGGCAGCTTTTTGGCCTGATTGGATCGCCGGTTGCCTGAAGTGCGTCATCAGCGCTTCATAGCCTGCCCGGGCAGCCTCCAGTTTTGCTTTTCTGATATTGACGGGCGATTCGTAATAATTCCGGTTGCATTTGCTCATGCAGAAGTGGGAGCAGATCGTTCCCGTGATGAAGGGCAGCGGATTCTTCTCGATGATGACTTGCAGAGCTTCTTCCATCTTCCCGGCTGCAACAAGCCGCAAATAGGTTGTAATATCCTGGCCGATGGGGCAGCCCGCCTGACAGGGTGCCAGGTAGCACTCGGTCAGCGGCACATGCTGTGAAATTTTGCGTGACGGCTGCAGTTTGACAGGCTTCCGATAATGTTGGTCAGATATAGCCTGTTTCACAAGAATGGCTGCCGCATCAGCATTCACACCTCTGAAAGGTTCTGGCAATATGTCGGAAAATTTGTCTGCAATCTGCTCCAGACGCTGATAGCCGCCCGGTTTCAGCAATGCCGTCGCCAGGGTAACCGGCCAGATTCCGGCAGCGACGATTTTATCGATGTTAAAGAAGTCAGCACCGCCGGAATAGGATATCCGGAGATCGCCGTCGAAATCAGCTGCCAGTTTGGCAGCCACCGACATCGAGAGCGGGAAAAGCGCTTTGCCTGACATGTACATCTCTTGACCTGGCAGTTCATTGGCTTGGATATCGACAGGAAAGGTGTTGGTTATTTTGACACCAAATTCCAGAAGATGATTTTTGGCTGTCTCCTTGAGTCTGGACAACATCGGAAGTGCGTCGTGATATTGTAGATCATGATTAAAATGCCGTTCACTGAAAGACAGGTCATCATAGCCAAATTCATCCAGAATTTTTCTGGCCGTGGTGTAGCCGAGCAAAGTAGGATTGCATTTGACAAACGTATGAAGGTTTTTGACCTCCAGCAGATATCTGGCAATTTTCTCAATTTCCTCCGGCGGGCAGCCATGCAGAGTCGACAGCGTGACCGAGTTGCAGACGGTTGCCGGAATACGGTCAATATCCTCTGCGGTCAGGCGTCCGAACAACCCGATGTTGGCGTGAAGCCAGCTGATACAGTCCTGAAATACCGGTGTCTGACGAGCATCCTTCAGGCCTTCGATAAACTGATCGATTTTCTCGGTCCGGATGCCGGCCAGATCATAGCCGACACTCATATTGAACTGGAATCCATCCATGTCGCCCAGTTCGAATTCCCTGGCAATCACATGCAGGGCAATCCAGGCTTTGACATATTCGTCGAAAGCCTGGGGAACGAACAGCTCTGTTGACCATTCAACGTTGTAGCCTTCGTCTTCTGCTTTGATGCAGGGTTTGGACACATGCAGGTCATCACCGTCAAGCTCCTGAACTGTTTTCAGCTCAAAAAAACGGCTGCCCGCGTAATAGGCTGCAACCAGGTTCTGGCAAAGCTGGGTATGCGGACCTGCTGCCGGCCCGAATGGCATTTCCAGTTTTCGGCCGAATAACTGCCAGTCTTGATCGAGATTCACGCGGCCGGGCCTGTTAACGCCAAAAACCGTTCCATATTTTTTTCTTTCATTCAAAATCCATTCGATCAGCTGAGGGAATGAAACAGGCGTCATTTTGTCGCTCATATGCTTCTCCTTAACAACAGATCAGCCATTGATGCTTTTCCACAGCTTGACTGCTTCTTCTTGCACATCGGCCATCACTTTTTCTTCATCGATCTTGGTCAATTTCCTGTCCTTCATCAGGATTCTGCCGTTGCAGATTGTGGTGGTCACGCTGCGGCCCGATGTTCCAAACAGAATATGGCCGTTGCAGTTAGTTTCATCAATCGGCGTAAAAGGATGATAATCCAGCACGATCAGATCAGCGGCAGCGCCTTCTTTGATAACGCCCAATGGCTTTTTGAAATATCTGGCAGCTATTTTCGCATTGCCGGCGAATAGCATCTCCGGCACCTCTGACCATGCCGCATTCGGATCGCACAAATGGTGTTTGTGCAGGCAATTGGCGACTTTGTAGGACTCGATCATGTCGTGGGTATAACCATCGGTTCCCAAGCCGGTCAGTATGCCCTGATGGACGATTTCCATCGTCGGCGGACAGCCGCAGGCATTGCCCATATTGGATTCCGGA
>DMJC01000249.1 GCA_003451915.1 Clostridiales bacterium | reverse complement strand
GCCACGCGCTGTATAAGATTTATGACCGGCTGGGTTACAAGGTCATCCGCATGAATCATCTGGGCGATTATGGCACTCAGTTTGGCAAACTGATCGTCGCCTATCGCTTGTGGGGTGATGAAGCCGCGCTGATCCGTGAGCCAATCAAGGAACTGTTGCGCATTTATATCAAGTTTCATGATGAGGCGAAATTGAAGCCTGAACTGGAGAACGAGGCGAGGGATGCTTTCCGCCGGCTTGAGGCTGGTGAACCGGCTGAAAAAGCCCTTTGGCAGCACTTTCGAGACTTGAGCCTGGAAGAGTTCTCAGCTGTTTATCAGCGGCTCGGTGTCGAGTTTGACAATTATAATGGTGAAAGCTATTATTCCGATCAGATCCCGGCCGTCGTCGACATGCTGCGGGCCAAGGGACTGCTGATTGAAAGCAACGGTGCGCAGGTCGTGCCGCTGGAGGAATATGGTCTGCCGCCCTGCATCATTTTAAAGTCGGATGGCACGACAATTTATGCTTCACGTGATATTGCAGCTGTACTCTATAGGATTCATGAGTATCACTTCAGTAAAAACATTTATGTTGTCGGTACACCTCAGGCCCTGCACTTCCGACAGGTTTTCGCCGTTCTTGAAAAAGCCGGCGTGGCTGAGGCCAAAGCCTGTGAGCATGTCGGGTTTGGCCTGGTTAAGTTTCCAGACCGTAAACTGTCAACCCGCAGCGGCGATGTGATTTTTCTGGCTGATCTGCTCAGTGAAAGTGTTGATAAGACACTGGATATCATCCGGCAGAATGCCGAGCTGCGTAAAACTGAAATGACCGAAGATGAGATGCGCAGCATTGCCGAAAAGGTCGGGCTTGGGGCAGTCGTCTACACCTTCCTGAAAAACGGCAGGGAAAGGGACATCATCTTTTCCTGGGAAGAAATGCTTGATTTTGATGGTGATTCAGCACCTTATGTTCAGTACACATATGCCCGCGCCCGCAGCATCTTGCGCAAGGCAGAGGCAGCAGGCCTGCTGCGGCCAGACGATACAATACCTTCACCGGCAGACCTGGCTGTTCTTGGCAATGATGAGGAATTTGCCCTGGCCAAATTACTGGACGGATTCGGTGATGCGGTGCACAAGGCTGCTTCACTGAACGAACCTTATATTCTGGTTCGCCAGTTTACTTTACTGGCCAGAACATTTAACAAATACTACAACACAGAATCCATTCTCGGTACAGAGGATGTCCATATCCAAAGGGCCAGGCTGACCTTGCTGCAGGCTGTCTGCCTGGCTATCCGGACCGGTCTGGATCTGGTCGGCATTGCGGCCGTTGAACGGATGTGAGTGAACATGTCAGCAGGGAACGCAAAATCATTTGATCAGCTGCCCTATCAGCGTGTTGATTTTGAATACCTGGCGAATGAATTGCGGCGGGCCCGTTTACGTCTGCGCCTGGCGATGACACCAGCAGCCGCAGCAGCATCGGTCAAAGATATGCAGGCAGCTCTGCGCCTGTATCGGACGCAAGCGACAATCGCCAGGATCCGCCATGACCTGCAGTCGGATGATCCGTTTTATGCCGATGAGCAGGCTTATTATGATCAGGCAGATGCCAGGATATCGCTTCTCGAACAGAGTTTTTACACAACGCTGCTGAGTTCTCGACTGCGTCCTGATCTGGAAAAGCGCTATGGGAACCTGATTTTCCGCAAGGCAGAAAACCTGCGGGATATCGTCCGATCGGCTGTCGTTGATGATTTAGCCGAAGAAAACCGGCTGTCGTCAGCTTACTTGCAACTGATGTCTGCCGCCTCCATACAGCTTGGTGAGCAAACTATGACCCTGAGCCAGCTGCAGCCCCTGCTGCAATCGCCGGACCGCTCTGTGCGGACTCGGGCTCACCGTGCGCAGGCTGGCTGGTTTACTGACCATGCTGATAACCTTGACAGCTTGTTTGAACGGCTGGTCAGTGTCCGGCACGGCATCAGCCAGAAAATGGGCTATGCATCATTTACCGAACTCGGCTATAAAAGGATGGAACGTTTTGATTACACTCGCGCCGATGTTGAAAATCTTCGCCAGTCGGTCATCCGTTATATAGTACCGCTGACCCGGGAGATTCGCCGTCTGCAGAAGCGACGGCTGAGCCTTGAAGGCGGGCTATATTATTATGATTTACCCTGCCTGTTTCAGGGTGGCAATCCGCCGCTGGCCACGGAGCTTGATAACCTGCCGGAAGCTGCGCAGATGGCATTGGCGGCAATCACCGGCCAGCAGCCTTCATTTCTGGCCAAACTGCTGGCGGGAGGCTTTCTTGATCTGAAAGCCCGCAATAATAAAACACCAGGTGCTTATTGTCNNGACGCTGCTGCATGAGTCAGGCCACGGTAATGCCAGCCTTCGGAGCCTGCAGGACCTGACTTTGATCGAATATCTGAGTCCGACGCTTGATGCCTGCGAAATTCATTCGACAGCGCTGGAATATCTTTGCTATCCCCAGATGGAGCTGTTCTTCGGCGAACAAGCTGAAAACTACCAGCTGATGCACATGACGGAGTCGTTGTTGTTTTTACCCTATGGCTGTCTTGTTGATGAATTTCAGCACATCATCTATGACCAACCGCAGCTGACTCCGGCTGAGCGCCATGCGGTCTGGCGCGATCTGGAAAAAATCTATCAGCCGGATATCGACTATGATGATGAATCCTTTTATCTGAAAGGAGGCGCCTGGCAGAAGAAGGAACATATTTTCACGTCTCCTTTTTATTACATTGACTATGTCCTGGCTCAGCTTGCCTCACTGGATCTCTGGCTGACCAGCCGGAATGATCCGGCCCAGGCCTGGCGGAATTATGACAAGCTGTGTTCGCAGGCCGGTAAGGATACCTTCAGCCATCTGCTGGAACAGGCGGCCATCGCATCGCCTTTTGACAGTGGGACGATCAAGCGGCTGGCTTATGCTGCCAGCCGTTTTCTGGAATTATGATGCAATTGCCGCAAGCCTTCTTAAATGAGATGAATGATTTGTTTGCTGAGCATGGTATCCTTGATCAACGGCCCGGTTTTTTAGCGTCATTTCAGGAACAGTCTGCCGG
>DMJC01000061.1 GCA_003451915.1 Clostridiales bacterium | reverse complement strand
ATCAGTGACTGGGAATGGATGCTGGATATTTTTGCCAAGGCTATTGCCGACCAGAACATCACGGATGGCTACCCGATGAGCCTTTATTATCCGGGTTATGTGGCCAATGGTGATCTGGTGACCTCTTTTGGCGGCGGTGGGCCGATTTTCTACGTCGATAAGCAGGGCCAGGCTCAGTTTGGCGCTGTATCTGATAATTTCAAAGCTTATCTCGAAGCGCTGCAGACCTGGTATGCCAACGGCTGGATTGACAAACAATTTGCCGAACGCAGCGGCGACGTCTTCTTCCGGATTGATGAAACAGCTTTCCGCTCCGGCAAGGTCGGTCTTTGGAATGGACTGCCCTCGACGCTGGGCAGCCGGCTATACAACCCAGACCAGCCGCTCACCGATGGTATTGTAGTCTATGGTGCTGCCCAGCCAATTAACGATATCTATGGCGGCGATGAACAGAAATTAAAGATTCCTGACACCGTTTTTCAAGATGAGCCGATCGGCGGCGGTATTGCCATTACAGACAAAGCCGCGGAGAAGGATATCGACCTGTTACTGAGTTTTGTCGACTATCTGTACTCAGATGAAGGCGCACTTTTAAGGACGATGGGTCTGAGCAAAGAGCAGATGGCTCAAGCCCAGGATGAGAGCTATTTGAAATTCGGCTTGACTGACGGCGCCTATACCATTGAAAACCGCGACGGCGTCGATTATTACCTGGCGGTCCCTAAATTGCTTGAAGACAGCGGTCTGGCCGGTGCGATGGCGGGAATCAGAATGATTGGCCGCAAGGCTAACGCCCATATTGATTACCAGCTGACGCCCACGTTGACGAAGAGCCGTCAGAACTGGATCAAGTACGAAGCAACTGGTTTCATGGGCGGTATGCGCAACAGCCAGCTGAGCGTCGATGCGTCTCAGAACCGTGCTAAGGTATCGGCCCGCATTGAGGCTGAGTTCATGTACATCGTAGTTCCTCAATTTATAAAAGGTGAAAAAAGCCTGGACACGGATTGGGACACTTTCGTGGCTGACCTGAAGAAACGCAATTATCAGTCGGTGGTCGATGATATCAACGAAATGCTGGGCAATTGAGAGGGCTGAGTCGGTTATAATATAAGGACAAGGTTAATCGCTGGTGAGGTGAAATCATGCCGGTTTATGAAGAAGTTCCATGGCGAATCAATGTATTTGCCGGCCAGGTTTACAGTGCCTGCGGCATGCGCGGCTGGTGCTTCGATAATCAGCGGAATTTCATCTTCACCACCAGCACCCACCAGCAGGAACTCCTGAATATCCTGCGTATCAGCGGTTGTCTGGACTATGCTTATGATCACTTTGCTGGTCAGAAGCTGCCCTTTATTCTGAGTGACAGCATGGGACTGATGTGGCTCGGTGAATTTTTTCATCAGGTTGAACAAAATTCACTTCTCTTCCTGTTTGGACCGGTTTTCCTGAGCCACGCCTCTGTAAAAGGCATTGAAGCCTCATTATCCGGTATGAACCTCTCGGTTGCTGTCCGCAGCGGGCTGGTCCGCATCCTGCAGCAGATCCCGGTCGTGCCACTGGCCATGCTCCAGCAGTACGCCCTGATGATGCACTTTACAATCACTGAGGAAACGATCCGGACGGGTGATATCCTGTTTCAACCAGCTCGTATCAACAATTCCGGCAGCAGGGAAAGCGTTGATCTGAATAAACTTGAATACTACAACATTGAAGAGGTCCGTACGGTCGAGCAGATGCTGCTGCAGTTTGTCCGCGATGGCAATACCAATTACCGCAAAGTCTGGGAACAGATCGTCGGCCCGCTGCCTCAGGATAACTTTCAAACGGGTGTGCCCATGCGGGAAGTGAAAGATACGCTGCTGATTTTTACCGCACTTTGTTCTCGGGCGGCTATCGAAGGCGGCCTGGCGCCCAAGACAGCCAAGTCGATGGAAAACCATTATATCAGCCAGCTCGAAAAAGCTGAAACGGCGACCGAACTGACCCTGATACAAAACGCGATGATGGACGATTTCACAGCCCGGGTCAACCAGGGCAAACAAAACCCGCAGATATCCCAGACTGTGCACCAGTGTTTTGACTATGTCAAGAATAATCTGCTTCAGGATTTCAGTCTGGCTGACATTGCCCGTGCCGTCGGCTACACCGAATATTACCTGACTAAAAAATTCCAGAAAGAGACGGGTATCCGCCTGATTGATTACATCAAAGACATGCGGATTGATCACGCTAAAATCTGGCTGATGTCGACCAGTAAAAGCATCCAGGAAATCAGTGATCAGATGCACTTCGGCACCCGGTTTTATTTTAGCAAAGTTTTCCGGGAACGGGTCGGCATGACGCCGGCAGCCTTTCGGAATAAAATGCGTACGGCCGCCAGCGGGCAGACCGGCAGACAAGGAAATGACGAAAACGATGAAACTGAAAGCTGATGTTGATTTGGTCCGTTTTTTGGGCAGTGTGCAGGAATGTCGCCAAGATGTGTTTTTTTGCAGCAACCTGGGAGACCAGTTGAATTTAAAATCTATTCTTTCTCAATACATGATGTCAGCCGTGTTCAGCGATGCCGCTCTGATCAGTGCAGGCGACATCATCTGCCTGAATCCCGATGATTATCAGAAACTCGCTGTTTTTTTTGAGTAACAATCCAAGGAGTCTGAACATGATTATGCCATTATCCACATATAGTGGAGTTTTTAACGACAAGCAATTCAACCAGCCTTATATTGATATTGATGAATGGCGCGACGATCCTGTGCGTTATCATTATATTCACGGCGGTTTTACTGGAACTAATGCCCGCTTTTCTTTTTTCTATCCAGAGGCCAGCCAATATCAGGGACGATTTTTTCACTTTATGGCCCCCGTGCAGGGCAGCGAAAATGCCGCCGTCGGCCGTCCGGGCGTTGAAAATAAAATCGCCTTTGCAGTCAGCCACGGCGCATATTTTGTTGAAACCAACATGGGCGTCGACCAACCATTTGTTCCGATTTCTGATTCGACGCTGATCCCGCGGGCCAGTGCCGCAGCGGCAGAATATTCCCGGGAGATTGCCCAACAGATCTATGGACCGCACCGCCCTTTTGGCTACCTTTATGGCGGCAGTGGCGGCGGCTATAAAACCATGATTCTTTTTGAAAACAGTGCGGTCTGGGATGGCGCAGTACCTTACGTTATCGGCACACCCATGTCCATACCCTATCAGTTTACCGTACGGGCTCATGCCCGCCGGATTCTGCGGCATAAAATGCATCTGATCGCCGATGCTGTCGAGGCTGGTGGCAAAGGTGATATTTATGCCGGATTGAATCAGGAAGAACAAGATGCACTTCGTGAAATCACGCGCATGGGTTTTCCGCTGCGCAACTGGTTCATGCACCGTGATCTGGATGATGGATCGCTGCCTGTGCTGACACCGGCAGTTGATCTAATGGATCCCGGCTATTACCAAGACTTTTGGACTGTGCCCGGTTATTTGGGTGCTGATCCTGACGGCTCGGCAGTGCGCGACCGCATCTATTACGAGACGACTGTCGCCGGAGTCATCATGCCAGGCACCAGTACTGAGCCGGTTGACACAGATACCATGAGCGGCGTCGATGAAGCCTGGCAGCGGGTGCGCGGCGACAGTGTTCTGGCCGGTAAAACCTGGCTGCGTCTGGAACAGATGCCTGCTGAGGATGCCTACATTTATGGCACACTGCTGACTGTGCTGAGCGGTGAGGCGGCTGGCCTTGCCGTGCCGCTGGAATCGCTGCAGGCAGGGGCTGTCAGTGTCGGTGCAGGATTCGGCATTGCCAACATGGCCGAAATGCTGCAAAAGATAAGACCCGGTGATCATGTCCGGCTGGATAACTCCGATTATCTGGCCTTGCAGACCTATCACCGGCACCAGTTGCCAGCAGCCGGTTACGAGCCGTGGGATCAATATCGCGATGCCGAAGGCAATCCGCTTTATCCGCAGCGCCCGGCGATCATCGGCACCGGCCTGGCCGCCAGTGGCTGTCATAAACTGCAGAGCGGCCTTTTCGAAGGTAAGATGATTGTGGTCGCTTCGCTGCAGGATGAGGCTGCTTTCCCTTGGAATGCTGACTGGTATCGACGACTGGTCCGTGAAAACAAGGGCGGACATGAAGAAGACTATTTCCGCATCTGGTATACTGACCATGCCCTGCATGGTGACCTCGAGCATATGCCCTACGAGCATCACATTGTCAGTTACCTCGGCACTTTGCATCAGGCACTGCTGGATGTCAGCGACTGGGTGGAGCGGGGGATCGAACCACCAGCGAGCACGAACTATATAGTCAAGGATGGTCAGGTGTCGACACCGGCCAGTGCTGCTGACCGGCTAGGCCTGCAGCCGACCGTCCAGCTGTGGGTCAATGGCGGTGAATGCGCTCGCGTCAAAGCCGGTGATAAATTACATTTCACCGCGGTCGCCGAGCTGCCGGCTGGTACCGGAAGGCTGGTTGCCGCCGCCTGGAATTTCGACGGCAAGCCTGGATTCCCGATCAAGGGTGAATTAGCTTCGCTCAACGGCGATGGTTGCCGGGCTGAGTTGTCAGCTGACTATACCTATGCAATGTCTGGCACCTATTTTGCAACTTTGCGAGTTCAAGCCAGCCGTCAAGGCACTGCTGATGATATCTTTACCCAGATTTATGAGTTGGCCCGAGTTCGGGTCGTTGTCGAGACAGCATAACTTTTCTGCAGCACCAAGGAGGACATACCCGATGAATCATCAGGAACTATATCGAGATCCGGCATTGTCGCCCGTTACCCGCGCCGACTTGCTGCTGGCTGAGCTGAGCATTGCGGAAAAAATAAGTCAACTGAACTGTTATTTTCCGCGTGAGTTTAATTTTACAGATTTACCGGAAGCTTATCCCCAGGGCGTCGGCCAGATCAGCTGCCTGCAGATGCGTGCGCTGAATACACTCGACGAAGCAGCAGCTTTTGCCCATGAGGTCCAGGAAAAAGCGATGGGCTTAAGCCCGCACCACATCCCCGCTATCCTGCACATGGAAGGACTCTGTGGTGCCTATATACCGGGTGCAACGAGCTTCCCGTCCGGGATCGGCCGCGCATCGGGCTGGGACCCGGCACTCGAGGAGCAGATCGGCCGTATCGTCGCCCGCCAGGAAAGCGCGCTTGGCATCACCCAGACTTTCGCGCCAGTGCTGGATGTGTCACGCGATTCGCGAATGGGGCGTCAGGGCGAAACCTATGGTGAGGATCCGACGCTGGCGGCTACCCTGGGAACGGCGCTGACACGGGGTATTCAGGGTACTTGTCTGCAGGGTCGTAACTCGGAATCGGTCGCCAAGCACTTTTTGGGCTTTCATCAGGGCGAGGGTGGAATTCATGGCGCTCATTGCGATATTCCCGACCGCACGCTGCGGGAAATCTTTGCCAAACCTTTCCAGGCTGCGATCAGTGAGGCCAGCCTGCGAGGTATCATGCCGTGCTACGGTTCGATCAACGGCGAACCCGTCTCGGCTTCACAGGCAATCCTGACCAGGCTTCTGCGCGATGAAATGGGATTTGAAGGCATCACGGTCTCTGACTACTGCGCGATCATGAATATTTTCAGCGTGCAGAAAGTTTGTGAAAGTTATACGGCAGCCGGTCTGCGGGCGATGTCCGCAGGAATGGACATGGAACTCCATTTCCAGAAATGCTATAACGATGAGCTGGCGTCGTGGTTTACCACTGGCCGGGCTGATCTGGCCATTCTTGACCGTGCTGTCCGGCGTGTCTTGACAGCCAAGTTTCGGATGGGCCTGTTTGAGAATCCATTCGGACTGCAGGGCGATGCTTTGCGCAATATGTTTTTCCAGCCGGGTGACCAGGCTGTCACCCGCCGTTCAGCCCTGCAGTCGCTGGTACTGCTGAAAAATGACGGTGTTCTGCCTTTGCGGCCGGGGATCCGGAAAATCGCGGTCATTGGCTATCATGCCGGTACTGCCCGGGCGATGTTCGGCGGATACACTCATTTTTCAATGCGTGAAGGCCTGTACGCCTACTTAAGCACGATGGCCGGCGTCAAAGAAAACAGCTCTGAACGCCCGGCAATGGCAACCTACCCGGGATCCAATGTCCAGATTGAACCGGATGGATTGGAAGCTTTGCTGAACATCCTTGCCCCGGAGGTCAAGAGCCTTTTGCAGCAACTGCAGGTTAGCCTGCCGCAGACTGAAATTGTCTATTCGTATGGTTATCCCTATATCGGCGATGATCAGTCCGGGCATGAGACAGCTTTGACAGCAGCTGCTGATGCTGACCTGGTCATCCTGACCCTGGGCGGCAAACACGGCACCAGTTCGATTGCCTCGATGGGCGAAGGTCTGGACACAGTCGATATCAATCTGCCGCCCTGCCAGGAGTTGTTTATCGAAAAACTGGCTGCGCTCGGCAAACCGGCGGTCGGCATCCATTTCAACGGACGCCCGATTTCCAGTGACATCGCCGACAAACACTTGAATGCCATCCTCGAAGCCTGGAATCCGGCTGAAATGGGAGCTCCGGCGATCGTCGATGTATTGCTCGGAGTCCATAGCCCAAGCGGCAGGCTGCCGGTGTCCGTCGCCTACTGTGCGGGGCAGATCCCGGTCTATTACAACCATCCCAACGGCTCCAGCTTTCATCAGGGCGAAAGCATCGGCCTGCAAGACTACATCGATCGGCCACACAAACCGCGCTATCCCTTTGGTTTTGGCTTGTCCTACACCCGGTTCCACTACAGCGATCTCACGCTGAGTGCCACTGGGATAGCAGCCGATGGACTTGCTATAATTAGCCTGCAAGTGCAAAATACAGGAGACAGGCCGGGAACCGAGGTCGTCCAGCTCTACATCAGCGACCGCTATGCCAGCATGACCCGTCCCTGTCAAGAACTGGCCGGTTTTGCCCGTGTCGAGCTGCAGCCGGGTGAAATCAAAAGGGTAGAATTCAAGCTGGAGATGAGCCAGCTGGCATTTTTGGATGAGAAGATGCGTTGGAAAGTCGAAGCTGGTGATATTGACGTCCGGGTCGGCAGTTCTGCTGATGACATTCGTTTAACCGGTAGTTTCCGGATCATGAACGACGGTTATATCGATGGACGAACAAGGGAATTTTACGCAGCATCTAACATAACCGGATGAATTACTCAGGAGGACCTGACCATGTACAATTCCATCCGACCCGGACAAATCTGGCTAGACACCGACGGCAAGCGCATTCACGCTCACGGTGGCTCCCTGCTGTTTCTCGATGGCACTTACTACTGGTACGGCGAAAACAAGGAGAAGACTGACCCCAGGCAAAAAATCTGGCACTGGGGCGTCCGCTGCTATACCTCGCAAGACCTGTACAACTGGCAGGATCAGGGGCTGATCATCCCGCCCGAACCGGATGATCCGGCTTCGCCCCTCCATCCGTCAGCCTGTATGGATCGGCCGCACATTATCTACAATAAAATGACTCACAAGTTTGTCTGCTGGCTCAAGATTATGAATCCCGACGGCACGCAGGCCTCGACCATTCTGACGGCCGACCGGATCCTCGGACCGTACACGCAGGTGCGCACCGGGCTGCGTCCGCTGAATATGAGCGCCGGCGATTTCGATCTGGCTGTGGCACCGGACGGCAAGGCCTTCTATTATTTCGAGCGCGTGCATACCGAAACCATCTGCGCTGACCTGAGCGCCGACTACACCGACGTTACCGGTTACTATTCAACTCACTTCCCCAGAAAATATCCGCCTTTTGTCCGTGAAGCAACCGCTCACTTTCTACGGCATGGCCAGCACTACCTGGTGACCTCGGGGACAACCGGCTACCTGCCCAACCCCAGCGAACTGGCCATCGCCGACAGCTGGCACGGACCATTCCGGGTGCTGGGCAATCCTCACCCGGGCGATCCGTCGGATACTTCCTATCACAGCCAGATCTCATCCGTATTCAAGGTGCCAGGCAAAAAGGATCTCTACATTGCCTGCGCCGACCGCTGGCTGCCCGAGGAAATGCACCTGCAATATGATCATTACGCAAAGATTTTCGAGCAGATTTTCAATCCGGATTACTCAGGACCGCGGCGAGATCTGAGCCAGCCGGGTAACATGCCGGTTGAGAACACGGCTATTGCCGACTACGTCTGGCAGCCTTTCCGGTTTGACGGAGAGATGGGTTATCTTGACTGGCATNNCACAATATAAAACCGCCAGCTCTCACAATAAAAAGTCGCCAATCCTCACAATGGATGTTATAACAAGGTCAGAAATGTATGAGGGAGGTGACTGGGTTACTCGTGCACATCTGCTCGAGATAGTGTAAAATGATCGTAAGTGATTCTGAGGTGAGCGAGAGATGGAAACGATTGATACAATACAAAATAAGCTCAAACCGATCTTTTTAAAAGAACCGATAAAAAAGGCGGTGCTTTTTGGTTCATATGCTAAAGGCAGTTTTACTGAAAGCAGTGATATTGACTTAGTCATTGACTCAGAAGGTCTGTTGCTTGGTTTAGATTTTTTTCGAGTACTTGATGAGATTGTTCAGACCCTTAACATGGATGTTGATTTGTTTGAAGTAGCCGAAATAGTCAATGGATCACCGATGGAAAAAACTATTCAACAAGAGGGTATAACGATCTATGAACGAAAAGTCGCATAATGCTATTGAAAAAATAATAAAGCATGCTGATAAAGCAATTCAATATACTGCTGCAATACCGCTGTGGTGGGAAGACTCGAAAACTTTGGAAGCAGTTGTTTTTAATTTGGCACAAATCGGAGAACTTGTACGTTTTGTCGACGAAGAAGTCCAGAATAACAACAGACATATAAATTGGCCTGCCATGAAAGGCCTGCGAAATCGTATCATACATGATTATGATTATATTGTTCCGATCGTTATCAAAAGAATTGTTGAAAACGATTTAACGGTTTTGATAAGAGATCTAAGCCGTATTTAAGGGTTGATCAAATCCGCGTCGCCAGCACCGCCATGCCTTCCTTGCCCGGCAGACCGACCTCAACCTGCCCGCTGACGCCCTCCAGCACGACTTTGCGGGTCATTTCCCAGACATCGATAACCTCAACACGATAGCGCTTGTCAGCCGGCAATTGCAGCATCAGTTTGCTGGTGCACATCCGCTCGAGATAGTGCAGGAACACCTGGTCGCCAAAATGACCGGCAAAATTTCTGGCAGCGAGAGCCAATCGTGCCAATTCTTCTTCGTTGAAAGTCAGGACCACTTTAAAAATCGGATTATCGGCCATCTCAGGCGGTATATGTTCAGCCCTTCGCTTGACCTGATCCTTATTGAGCGGGAAGAAGCTTTGCACAGGTTCCAGCGGCCCCGGCAGCGAGGTCAGGGTTTCCCTCAAAAATCTGATTCGCGCCGGACTTTGGCCGATCAGGCGCCCGCCGCGGCTCCACCAGACAATTTCTTCCGGATTCAGATAGGTCTCGCCATGGGTACAATAGCCGCCGAGCGTGCAGGCTTTCCAGAAGCGGTTGACCATCTCGAAAGCTGAAATGTTTCCCCAGCTGTGCGGCAGATTGCCCTCATAACGACACTCGTCAAAAACGACCGGTTTGCCATACTTCTGCTGGAATGTGCCGACATCTTCAACATTGTTGCCCTGAATGCAACAGTGGCTTGTCGCCGGGTCGGCAAAATTCCAGTAACGGATGAAATTATGATTGCTCAGCAGATGGCTGGCGGGATCATGCTCAGCAATGAAATGGGCGAATGTCGGCCACCAGTCGGCGGCAAATTCGGTCATCAGGTCATATTCATTAGCCAGACTCCACCAGACATTGGGGATGGCCGACAGCCGCCGGGTCAGATAATCGAGGTAGACCAGGCAATCATGTAGGCTGAGTTTGGCAAAGCCCCAACGGTCGTACGGGTGAAAGAGGATAAGATCGGCTTCGATACCCAGATCGGCCAACTGCCGCAGACGGTTTTCCAGGGCATCCCAGAATGGAAAACAGGGGCGGTGCACATCCCATTGGCCATCCGTCTTTTCAAAGGCGAAGTAATCAGGTTCATTGTAGTTATAATCATAATGCTTGGGAAAGACACAAAGGCGTACTTTATTGAAAGGCGCTGCCGCCAGGGTGGCCATCGTCTGGTCGATCAGCGGCCGATCCTGATGCAGCAGGGCATAGACCGTCGTGCCGAATGGCTGATAGCGGGAGCCGTCATCGTATTTGAAATGCAGGCCATCCCGACGGACCATTCCGTGATGACCTGTAACTGCAGGTTCGCAAACCTCCTCGCCAGATGCTGCCACGACGCCGGTCGTTTGCCATCGATAATGTCCCGGTTTGGTCGGGTAAAAGCGCACAATATAGGTGCTGTTGCCAGCGTAAAAGCCACGGACGGTCTGACTGTCGCCATCACAGGAGAAGGTGGCGTTCAGGTCGATATCGACCCAGGAGCCTGCCGGGGCTTGGGCGTTAAATTTCAATTCAAAGGTTTCATACTGTTGCATAAGCGTATCCTTTCGTGCCAGGAAGCGTTTATCAGATCATTTTGAACCTCTTCATTTTCGCATCAGAATAATCTGTTTGCCAAGACACAAATTCGTTTTCTTGTATTCAGATTAGCTGAGATGGTTTGCATAGTCAAATTTCGTAATGTATCCACACAAAATGATTTTCATAAACAATTGAGTCAAGGTCTATTCCTTGCTATACTCGATTGTAACAATGCAATCAACCCATGGAGTTTTTGACTCATGAAAGAAAAACTGACCAGTAAAAATCAATCGGTTGAAAAGACCTTTTACATGATCGAGATCATGTCGCAAAGTTCGGGTGCCATGAGATTGCAGGACATCGCCGCCAAGGCCGGTTATCCGCCCAGCACGGCCCTGCGGATGCTGAACACCCTGATGACCATGGGTTACGTCCGCCAGGATCCGGACAGCCTGCGCTACTATCTGTCGATGAAGTTCAGCAGGATCGGCGATCTGATCAAATCGCAGTACAGCCTGCGCGACATGATACATCCCTACCTTGTCGAACTGGCCCAGCGCTGCGGCGAATCGTCCTGTCTGGCGATCGAAGAAGATAAGACCGTTGTTTACATTGATGTGGTCAACGGACCGGACAACATGCTGAAGACCCTGCAGCGGATCGGCAAAAGTGCGCCGATGCACAGCACCGGCGTAGGCAAATTGCTGCTGCTGAATTATTCGGATGACCAGCTCGTAACGCTGGCTAAGACCAAGGGATTGGATCCGCTGACAGCCAAGACCATCACATCGCTGGATGATCTGTCGGCGGAGCTGTCGAGAGTCAGGGAACAAGGCTACGCTCTGGATGATGAAGAATGTGAAATCGGCGCACGTTGTATTGCCGCCCCGATTCAGGATCAGAACGGATATGTTATTGCCGGCATCAGCATTTCAGGCCCAGCTGCCCGACTCACCCGCGAACAGGCCGACATCTGCAAAGACATCGTGATCGAAATTGCCCGACGCGCCTCGCGCGAGTTGGGCTTCAGCGATCGGTAACATAACTCGAACATATTTCGTTAAATCGAGATTTTGTTAAAATATCGTGCTAATTATCAGCAAAATATGCTAACTGAATTGCAGGGCTTATACTATTATTAAAACATGGGATATTTTACCAGACCATGCTTTTAATGAGGTGAAAGTCATGAAAAAAATAAATTTATTTTGCAAACGCCTGATTTCATTCATGATCATTTTGATGCTGACGGCCAGCCTGTTGCTGACAGGCTGCACCGGCGGTAAAACTGAAGGCGGCGCAGTTTCTTATGGCATCTGGCTGCTTAATGGTGAAGAC
>DMJC01000048.1 GCA_003451915.1 Clostridiales bacterium | reverse complement strand
ATGACAGGCATTTGCAAAGCTATCTCGATGAGTTTTGTTATCGCTTTAACCGCAGATCATTTTCGGGTGAATTGTTCAACAGAGTTCTTTCTTGTTGCCTCCTTTCGCAGCGATTGGGTTATACTGAGCTAACGACATAGCCACATAATTTTATTGTTCTGCAGTATCGTGTTCAATCACGATCGAACGGATGCGTTGCTCGTTGAGCGGACGATCCTGGCGGCCGGTTTGCGTCTCAGCAATTTCATCAACGACCGGCATGCCTTCGATGACACGTCCGAAGGCTGCATATTGGCCATCAAGATGCGGTGATTTCTGGTGCATGATGAAAAATTGTGAACCGGCTGAATTGGGATCCATCGCCCTGGCCATGGAAATGACGCCGCGGTCGTGCTTGATGCTGTTGGCAACTCCATTGCCGCTGAATTCACCCTTGATCTGGTAACCTGGACCGCCCATGCCGGTGCCGTTGGGGCAGCCGCCCTGGATCATGAATCCGGGAATGACACGGTGGAAAATCAGGCCGTCGTAAAAATGCTCATTGGCCAGTTTGACGAAATTGGCTGCGGTCAGGGGTGCCTGGGCCGGGTCAAGCTCAACGACGATACGGCCGCCGTTTTCCATGGTGATAATCGCTTTTGTTGACATGATGTATTCCTCACTTTCTTTAACTCAGCAGGCCATCTCAGATCAAATCCAGGTTGGCGTGCAGCAGTTGATCTTTGACATCCCAGAGTTTCTGGGACAGGTCGACATAATAGGTTTGCGGATTTTCAAACCGCTTGAGCGATTCCCAAAGTCTTTCGATCTCGCGGGCGCAGTTTTCGCGGCTCTCTTCGAGAGGTACGCGCCGGCTGACCAGTTGACCGTTTGCAAAGATCGGTTCCAGCAGTCTTCGGATAGTAAAGTTGGTCAGAACTTTACGTTTCCAGGTGTACATCGGGTCGAAAATTTCATAAGGTCCGTTTTCATCGATTTGCTCACCAACCAGCGTGATCAGGTCGGCCATCGCTTTGCCGGTGGTTTTGTCATAGAATCGCCAAACTTCTTTATTGCCCGGGTTGGTAATTTTACCGGCATTCTCAGAAAACTTCATGCAAGGCGTCACGACACCATCCTTTTCGATGGCAGACAGTTTATAGACGCCGCCGAAAACAGGCTCAGCCCGTGATGTGATCAGGCGCTCGCCGACACCAAAAGAGTCAATCGCCGCACCTTGCTGGATCAGGTCTCGGATGATGTATTCATCGAGGGCATTGCTGACCGTGATCCGGCAGTCCTGCAAGCCAGCTGCATCCAGCATTTCACGGGCTCGCTGCGTCAGATAAGCCAGGTCGCCGCTATCAATGCGGATGCCTTTCAGGCGGCGGCCGAGTGGCTCAAGAACCTCGCGGGCGACACGGATGGCGTTAGGGATGCCTGATTTTAATACATTATAGGTATCGACCAGTAAAACTGTGTTGGCTGAAAAGGAACGGGCATAGGCCGCAAATGCGTCGTATTCGTTCGGGAAGGCCTGAATCCAGCTGTGCGCCATGGTTCCCAGCGTCGGAATGCCGAACTGCTGGCAGCACAACGTGTTTGATGTGCCTGCAACGCCAGCGATGTAGGCTGCTCTTGCTCCAAGAACAGCAGCATCATAACCCTGTGCCCGGCGTGCACCGAACTCCATGACCGGCCGGCCCTTGGCTGCCCTGACAATACGGGATGTCTTGGTCGCGATCAGACTCTGGTGATTGATGGTCACCAGTAACATGGTTTCAATCATCTGAGCCTGAATGATCGGGCCACGCACTTTGACGATCGGCTCGTTCGGAAAAATCGGTGTGCCTTCGGGAATTGCCCAGATATCACAGCTGAATTTAAAATCCCGCAGATAATTCAGAAAATCCTGATTAAAGATCTGGATGCCCTCCAGATATTGCAGGTCATCCTCTGTAAAATGCAAATTCTGCAGATAATCGATCATCTGATCGACGCCCGCCATGATAGCGTAACCGCCGTCCTGGGGGATTGATCGGAAAAAGAGGTCGAAATAAGCAACCCTATCCTCCATCTTGTGGTCAAGATAGCCTTTGGACATCGTCATTTCATAAAAATCGGTGAGCATGGTCAGGTTGGTTCGTTCATTCCAGTTTGGGTTCAGCATGACAAGCTCCTTTCAAAGGGCTGATTTCGAAAATAATCATCAAAGAGAGGTGGGTCATAAAAGACACGTTCCAGGCATAATCCTTGCGGCGGCATGGTTTTGCCCATTCGCCTGCGATCACCGGCTGCGATCAGGCTCGGCAAATCACCAAGACTGATTCTGCGTTGAGCGACAGCGATCAGCGTGCCGGTCATGATCCTGATCATATGATAAAGAAAACCGTCACCATGAAAACTCAGGGTCAATAACGGCCCGTTGGCCGTCAGTTTTAGATCAAATATCGTACGGACCGGATTGCGGTCACAGCTGCCTGTATCCATAAAGGCTGAAAAGTCCCTTTTGCCGATCAGGCTTGGTATGGCCTCATTTAAAGCTTCCAGGTCAAGCGGTCCGGGCACGTGGCTGCAGCGCAATCGGTCGAGGGCTGGCCGGCTGGCATGATTCCAGATCTGATAGGTATAAATTTTGCCCAGGGCATGGTATTGGGCATGAAAATCATCAGCAACATCACAGGCTGCCAAAACAGCAACATCGGCCGGCAAATGACTGTTCAATGCCAAAGGCAGGTTGTCTGTCGGAATTCCAGTGTCTGACCGGAAATGGCTGACATGGCCGCGGGCATGCACACCTGAATCAGTCCGGCTGCTGCCGGTCAGTATGATATTCTTCTCGCCGGTGAGCTGTTCGATCGCAGCCGCCAGGGTTTGCTGAACAGTGCGCCCATGCGCCTGGGCTTGCCAACCATAAAATGAACTGCCATCATACTCCGTGAGAATAGCCAGATGTCGTTTCACAGGACGAACTCCAGAATCACCGTCATGATGCCAAATAACAGCATCCCGATCGTGAAATACAAATCCAGCTGCGTATACTTCAGTACCTTTAAGCGAGTGCGCCCTTCACCGCCGCGGTAGCAGCGGGCCTCCATTGCGACGGCCAGATCTTCTGCGCGTTTGAAGGCGCTGACGAAGAGGGGGATCAACACCGAAACCAGGCCGCGGGCTTTGCTGACCAGACCGCCAGTGTCGTAGTCGGCGCCGCGTGACGACTGCGCCTTCATTATTTTATCGGTTTCTTCCAGCAAAGTCGGCACAAAACGAAGGGCAATCGACATCATCATCGCCATTTCGTGGGCAGGGAAATTGACTTTTTTCAGAGGCCCCAGCAGGTTTTCCAACGCGTCGGAAACCAGAATCGGCGTTGTCGTCAGAGTCAGCAGCAAGGTTGTGTCCAAAATCAGGAAAGTCAGTCGCGCAGCCATACGCAGCGCCGTATAAAGGCCTTCATCGCTGATCACCAGCGGTCCGAGCTCGAGCAGTTTATTACCGGTGCGGATGGTCAGCAGGTTGAGCACAAAGGCGAACAGCAGAATAAACAACATTGGTTTCAAGCCTGACAGGACGGTGCGCAGCGGGACTTTGGCCAGGATCACCAGGATAACTGTTGACACGCCAACCAGGATCATCGGAGTCACTTCACGAACCATGAAAATGACCACCATGGCCAGGATTGCTGAAATGATTTTAGTGCGCGGATCAAGCCGATGGATGACGGACTGGCCTGGGAAATAACGTCCAAGTGAAATATTGTCAAGCATGGTCAGCACCTGCCTCGTGAAATATTGTCAAGCATGGTCAGCACCTGCCTCTCGTGCTTTGGCCACTATCAGGGCTGCCACGGCATTTTCCGGCGTGTAGCATTCACAATTCAGACTGGGCAGCCTGTCACGCAGGGCGCGCAGGAACAATGCCGTACGGGGCACTGCAAGTCCGGCATCTGCCAAAGCAACATCATCGGCAAAAACCTCGGCAGGTTTGCCAACGGCGTGTACGCGCCCTTCACGCAGGACCAGCACGCGGTCGGCCAGACGGGCGACGTCCTCCATGCTGTGCGAGACCAGAATGATCGTCACGCCCAGGTTGCGCAATTCGCGGGCATAGCCCAGGATTTCATCACGGCCGGCCGGGTCGAGACCAGCAGCTGGCTCATCCAGAATCAGGACTTCCGGCTCCATGGCAATGATTCCGGCAATCGCCGCCCGTCGCTTTTGACCGCCGGAAAGCTCAAAGGGCGAACGCTCCAGTTCATCATCCTCTAAACCGACAATCCGGGCTGCTTTGCGGACCCGCCGCTCGATCTCCTCGTCAGACAAGCCCATGCGCCGTGGCCCGAAGGCGATATCGCGGAAGACAGTTTCTTCAAACAATTGATGCTCCGGGTATTGGAAAAGCAGTCCGACCTTTTGACGGATTTTACGGATATCAGCATTGTTGGAAGCATTCAGCCCCATGACCGATACTTCGCCGGTCTGTGCGCGCAGCAGGCCGTTCAGATGCTGAATCAGGGTTGATTTGCCGGAACCGCTGTGACCGACAATACCAAGCAGCTCGCCCCGGTAGACATTGAAGCTGACCTTGTCGAGCGCCGTAGTGGACAGGAAGGTTCCCGGTGAATAGATATGTGAAAGATCTCTGACCGAGATCACAATGTCCTCTTGATTTTGCGGCAAAGACGGTTGAGCGGATGCGGTGTCTGCAAGATGAGTCAGTCTCCGCCGTCCTTCCTCTGTTGCTGCGGCAGCGTCCAGCAAACGGCAGACTGCATTCTGAGTCTTTTCCCAGGTTGAAGTATCGTTTTCGGACATAGGTATCTGCAGCTTTTCGGATAACAGATGGGCAATTTCGTTGTGAGCCGGCACATCAAGCCCCTCACGCTTGATCAGGGCGACTTTGGCAAAAACCTCAGCAGGTGAGCCTGACAAGACGATCTGGCCTTCACCCATGACAGTGACATGATCGGCCAGCAAAACTTCTTCCATATTATGAGTGATGTTAATGACGGTCAAACCCTCTTCACGGATCAGGCGGCAAACCAGATCCATAAATTCCTGGCGGCTGATCGGATCCAGCATTGACGTTGCCTCATCAAGGATCAGGCAGGCTGGCTTCATCGCCAGAATTCCAGCAATAGCCAGCTTTTGCTTCTGACCGCCGGAAAGCAGGTGGGGGGCCTTTTCAGCTTGTTCACTCAGACCGACAACAGATAAGGCATTGTCAACAGCCTGTCGGATTTCTGCCTGTGGAAATCCCAGGTTTTCCGGACCGAAAGCAACATCTTCCTCGACCGTTGTGCCAACAATCTGGTTGTCAGGATTCTGGAAGACCATCCCGCACAGCCGGCGGATCTCCCAGATGTTGTCCTCGGTGCCCGTTGAAAGACCCGATACGATCAGGGTACCTTCGGTGGGCAGCTCGAGCGCATTGATCAAACGGGCCAGTGTTGACTTGCCCGATCCATTGCGGCCTAGGACAGCAGTATGGCTGCCGCGCGGGATGTCGAGGGTCACAGATTTGACTGCCAGCAGTGGTTCGCGGCCGCTGTGCTGGTAACTGTAGCTCACATCTCTGATTTCTGCAAAATTGTCCATTTTCCCTCGAGATTTTAAAAAGCGGGGACAGGCGATTGCCTATCCCCGCTTGCACGGTTGATTACGTTCTTTCTGCTCAGCCGGGCGGGGTAGTCCGAACTGACATCAAATCAATTCAAGAATCGCCATTTCCGAAGCATCACCGCGGCGTGCGCCCAGTTTGATGATACGGGCATAACCGCCATCGCGGCCAGCATACTTGGGGGCAACGGTGTCAAACAGGATATTGACCGGGTTGACAGTTTTGCCTTCGGAAGTATGACTCTTGTTCAGCCATAGGATCATCTGGCGGCGGGCAGCCAGGCGCGACGGATTGTCGACCTGAACCATCTCCGTCTTGATCTCGCGGGTTACGACATCATACTTGCGACCGCTTTTGGAAGTTGCTGATTTTAGAATCTTGCGGCCTTTGCCGTCAAGCTTGGCGGACGAAACCGTCTGCTCACGGGTTGTGAAATTATCTTTCTCCCGGATGGCCAGCGTGATGAGCTGCTCAGCGATGCGCTTCACCTCTTTGGCTCTTGCTTCGGTTGTTTCGATCCTGCCATTGACAATGAGGGTGGTGACCATCCCCCGGAGCATGGACAGGCGCACATCGGTGGCGCGTCCAAGTTTTCTCTGTGCAGGCATTTTAATAACCTCCTAACTGATCAGACCTGCTGCGCTCACTCGTCGAGGGCGGCTAACGACAGGCCAAGTTCTTCAAGCTTCTGGATTACCTCTTCGAGGGACTTTTTGCCAAGGTTGCGCACTTTCATCATGTCTTCCTCTGAGCGGGCGACCAGATCGCCGATCGAGTTGATGCCTGCACGCTTGAGGCAATTGTAGGTCCGGACAGAAAAGTCAAGATCTTCGATCACCGTGTCCAGAACATGATTCCTGTTGCTGTTCTCATCCAGGTCGCGAAAGCTGGAACTGCTGGCAACATCAGTCAGAGCCATAAAAAGGCTGAGATGTTCGCACAGGATTCCGGCGCCGAGGCTGAGAGCCTCAGTAACCTCAACGGTTGCATCGGTCCATACTTCGATGGTCAGCTTGTCATAGTCAGTAAACTGACCGACACGGGTATTCTCGACCGAAAAGTTAACTTTACGGACAGGAGTGAAAATTGAGTCAATCGGTATGACACCGATAGTCTGGTTGGCCCATTTGTTACGGTCAGCCGTGTTGTAACCGCGGCCTTTGTTGAGGGTCAGCTCCATGAACAGTCGCCCATCGCCATTCAGCGTAGCAATGGGGAGCTCCGGATTCATGATCTCAACTTCATCATCACGGACGATATCGCCGGCGGTGACAATACCGACGCGGCCTTCATCTGTGCTGATATAGACGGTTTTCGGGCCATCAACATTCAGGTGGGCGCGGATGCCCTTGACATTGAGGATAATCTCGGTCATGTCCTCAATGACACCTTTGACAGTTGAAAACTCGTGGAAAACACCGTCGACCCGGATCGCTGTAACAGCTGCGCCCGGAAGCGAAGACAGCAGAACACGCCTGAGCGAGTTGCCAAGCGTAATGCCATAGCCTCTTTCCAGCGGTTCAATGACGAACTTGCCGTAAGATCCGTTTTCGTTACTCTCGAGGCATTCTATCACAGGCTTTTTAATTTCGATCATTTTATTCCTCCTTCGTGCGCCGACGAACAGCAAGCAGCCGGTTCATACCCGGACATTACTTGGAGTACAACTCGACAATGAGGGTTTCTTTGACCTCAAGGTCGACATCCGAGCGGGCCGGAACCTGAACAACAGTACCCGTCAGGGACTCGGCATTGAAGGAAAGCCATGCCGGAACCGGACGCCTGCCGGTTTCCTGGAATTTCGGGGACTTGCGGGAAGACTCGCGAACAGCAATGACATCACCGGCATTCAGCGTCATCGACGGAATGTCAGCTTTTTTGCCATTGATTGTGAAATGTCCGTGGGTAACCAGCTGACGGGCATCCGAGCGTGATGCGCCCAGGCCCATACGGTAGACGACATTGTCAAAACGCAGTTCGAGCAGTTGCAGGAGGTTTTCGCCTGTCTTGCCTTTCATGCGCTCAGCATGTTCGAATGTTTTGCGGAACTGGCCTTCCAGAACGCCATAGAAGCGTTTGGCCTTTTGTTTTTCACGCAGCTGTGTGCCATATTCGGATATTTTCTTTCTGCCCTGACCATGCTGACCTGGAGCAAAGCTCCGGCGGGCAATCGCGCACTTTCCAGTATAGCAGCGCTGGCCCTTAAGGAAGAGCTTCTCGCCTTCCCTGCGGCATAGTCTGCAGGATGCATCGGTATATCTAGCCATTCTCTACACCTCCGGTATCAGACTCTTCTTCTTTTGGGCGGCCTGCAGCCATTGTGCGGGATCGGTGTGACATCCTTGATCAGGGTGACATCCAGACCTGCTGCCTGCAGGGAACGGATCGCAGCTTCGCGGCCGGCACCGGGCCCTTTGACAAAGACCTCGACCGAGCGCATGCCATGATCCATGGCAGTTTTGGCGGCGGACTCTGCAGCCATCTGTGCTGCAAACGGCGTGCCCTTACGGGAGCCCTTCATGCCCATGCCGCCTGCGCTTGCCCAGGATACCGCATTGCCAGCCGGGTCAGTGATTGTAACAATTGTATTGTTGAACGAAGAATGGATGTGGGCAGCGCCGCGGTCGATATTCTTGCGTTCTCTTCTCTTGGGCCTTGCAGCCGTTTTTTTGGCAGTAGCCTTAGCCATGCTGTCCCCTCCTTACTTCTTCTTGCCGGCGATCGTGCGCTTGGGGCCCTTGCGGGTGCGCGCATTGGTCTTGGTCCGCTGTCCGCGCACGGGAAGGCCCGTTCTGTGCCTTCTGCCGCGGTAACAGCCAATTTCGGTCAGCCGCTTGATATTCATGGCGATTTCGCGCCTCAGGTCGCCCTCAACGGTATAGCCATTTTCAATGGTATCCCTGATTTTCGAGATATCTTCGTCATTGAGGTCTTTGACCCGGGTGTCTGGATTGATCGCGCAGGTTTCCAGAATCTTGTTGGACAGTGTTCTGCCGATGCCGAAAATGTAGCAGAGCGCGATTTCAACGCGCTTGTCGTTTGGCAGATCCACTCCGGAAATACGTGCCATCAGTGTGCACCTCCATAATTATAGACAAAGTTGACAATTCTATATTTACAAACACGAATGTGGGAATCACATCAGTTGCCGGTTAGCCGGGCTGACGCAGCCGCATCCCTATGTCGTGCAATTTCCTGGCCAAGGCTGAGCCTCGATGGCTCAGCCCTGTTTCTGTTTGTGTTTGGGATCCTCACAGATCACCATGACTTTGCCTCTGCGGCGAATAACCTTGCACTTCTCGCACATTGGCTTGACAGACGGTCTGACCTTCATGGGGGTTCCTCCTTGCATTGCGATTTTAGCGCGTGCTAAAATAGTTTAACAGATTTTCAAATAAAATCAAGCATGATTTTATTACTTGGCGCGCCAGATAATCCGGCCACGCGAAAGGTCATAAGGGGACAGTTCAATCGTGACGCGGTCGCCAGTCAGAATTTTGATGTAATTCTGGCGCAGCTTGCCGGAAATATGAGCAATGATCTCATGGCCGTTTTCCAGTTTGACTTTAAAAACAGCATTGGGCAGCGAATCAGTCACTATCCCTTCTACTTCTATGGTATCTTCTTTGGACATCAGGTTTCCTCCTCCTCGGGGATGGTCAGTGTGAATGGCCGAAGCAATGTCCGCAGGGCGGCATCACGCTGGCCGGGATCACCAAGTTGTTCAAGTGCATCCAGCGCGGCAATATCGGGCAGCCGGCTTACGGTCCTGACATGCAGGACGCGTTTTTTCTTGGGATGGCCCTGCCGGCGGGACTTGCCGTCAGCCAGCCAGGCAAAGCCGTCAGCAACCTGCAGGACGATGAACAGTTCACCACGGTCATGGCCAGCCATCGAGCGAACGACAGCGCCCCGTGTAATCTCTTTGTTGATCACCTGCTGCGGCATAACTGATTTCATTTCAGGTCCCGGGTAGCCGTCAGGATAACCGGCCCCTCGGCTGTGATGGCAAAAGTATTTTCATAATGTGATGACGGCTTGCCATCTGCGGTGACAATCGTCCAGCCATCGTCCAGCATCAGCACACGACGAGTACCCAGGTTGATCATCGGTTCCATGGCCAGGACCAGGCCGGCCTCAAGCCGCAGGCCATGACCGGGTTTTCCGTAATTAGGCAGGTCAGGCACCTCGTGCAGATCATGGCCGATGCCATGTCCTGT
>DMJC01000065.1 GCA_003451915.1 Clostridiales bacterium | reverse complement strand
GTTACAGACCAGGCCGCCAGTTTCACGGCTGATCTGGCGGATGGTTGCCAGGGTCGAATGAGCTGGATAAACATCGATCTCTTTATAATAATCGAGGATCAAATTGCCGGCTAAGGCAATACCGCTTCTTTCCATCAAAACCACCTCATTAGCTAGATGATTTCATCATAGTCCAGAAAAATGCCATTTGCCATGACAGTTTTGGTTTAATCAACCGACTAATTTGCTATTTGTCAGAGGCCGGTGATTACTGTATAGTAAAAATCGCAGGAGGTGGTTCAGCCGTGCCCAGAAACGAATATGAGTTGATCGAACATAGCGATCTGGCTGATGTCAAGGTTTTTCTAGTCGACCTGGCCTATCGCAACCTGCATATGCACAACGATTTTGAGCTCTGTCTGCTGCTGCAGGGTAAACTTGAAGTCAGCGTCCAGCGTACGACATATTTGTTTTCAAAAAATGATTTGATTCTTTTAATCCCAAACAGCCACATGAACTGCGCACACAAAACAACAGCCGTGCCTTGATATTGTCACTACAATTTTCACCACGTTTTTGCGCGCGCTATTACCCAAAAATACGCAATATCGAGTTCATGGCCATTGATATCAGCCGGCAAACAACTCCGGAAGCAACGGTCACCATCCGTCGGCAATTGCTCGATCTAGCCAGCCATTATTTTCAGAATGGCGATCACTATGAATTACTGGCCTACGCCAACCTGAACAGTTTATTGCACAGTCTGGTCACCCGGCTTGCCTGGCGGCTGCTCAGTGAAAGTGAAAAAGCATCGAAAGCCACCCTTTCCGACCGACTGAACCGCATTCTTGACGATATTGAACATCACTTTACCGACAAAATCCTGCTCTCAGACATCGCTGCCCGGGAAAACTTGAGCATGACTTACCTGTCGCATTTATTCAAAGATCATCTCGGCCTGACTTTTCAGGATTATGTCAGTCAGCGGCGCTTTGACGAAGCCCGCTCGCTCGTCGAACGCACCGCCATGAACCTGACAGACATCAGCCTGGCCAGTGGATTCTCAGACAGTCGCTATCTCGCTAAAGTTTTCCAACGCCATCTGGGCTGCACGCCCGCTGATTACCGCAATCGGATAGCCGGACAGCGTCTTGAAGTGACAGTGCAGTCCAGCCACGCGGTGCAGCGCATTCTGAGCCGGGAGGAAAGCCTGAAACAAGTAACAAGGGTGAAAGGTGAAGAGTGAAAGGTGAAGAGTGACGGGCACTCGTTACTTGTTACTCGTTACTTGTCCCTTGTTCCTTGTTACTTGACAATCATTATCGCTATCTTAATGAATGTAAAACGTGTACCAGAGAATATTCTGGAGATCTCATCGAAGTTTGATACAAAAAGCTATATACCTGCTGATTATCGGGAAGAACAAATACTGTGGCTAAACTTGCAATTGATACATCAAATGTCTTAAATTTCGTGTTATCAAAATTGTCAAAGACATAGTCAAATTCGATATTGATCATTTCACCATCTACAAAATCAGTCAATTTTTGTTTTACGTTAAATTTTGATTCACACATTTTTTCATATTCTTGATAATTGTCCTTGCCAATAATCTGACACACATCGGTCAATGATATGCACTTTATCTCTTTAATACGCTGTTTTGCTTTACCTTCGACAAAATAAAAACCACAATTTGATAAGGATGGACCTAAGAGTGTTCCCCCTAGATTAGAGGCTTCAAATACATCTTCAAGTTTTTTAGTCGAAAACGCTGGTAAATGAGTCGATATAATATTGAATTGATTAAATTGACATGCATAGTCAATTTGTTCAATTTCAATACCTTCTATCCTTATGTTTTCGGAAATTCGTCCGCTATACGAAAAGTTAAAGTTCAGTACATAACAATCCTTCACATATTCACTCAAGATTTTTTTAACCGTTTTCAACTCAGATACGGATGGATTACTATAGGCTTGATTTGCGCTATCATTTTGATTCACTCCATAAATATATTTTTCTTCCAGAAGGATTGTTCTGTAAAAGGTTTCATTAACCAGCTCGCTCAATTTCTGTTTAGTAATTGTTACCGAAGCTCCATTTAATTGATTGACATGCTCCCCGTGCAATTTAACCTGATTACCAACAAATCCTTGAGAATTTTCCAGTTCATTCAAGTCAGTATCGATTGAAGTAATGCGATACCAGTTTAATTGAATCGACGAATCTTGGTTATATGGGACAGCTAGATTAAAGGTGACTCGAGCATCAATATTTATTGGATGTAAAAATGGCTTTTCTGTAATTAAACAACCGCATAATAGCATCGAATGCAAAATAAATAAGGCAGCGATAATCCATTTCATGATCCCAATTCCTTCGTTATCAAAATAATAAGTCAATTAGTTATCTGCATACCATGCGTAATACACAGGACTAGACCCTGATCCTGTGTAATCCACCCTGGTTGCATAATCATAATAATTTCCTGTAGATATAATCTCCCAGTGAAATGGAACAAATAACCAGTGCTCAGAGAATTCTCTTACCTTGAAGTCCCTTAGCCTGAATTTTACTCCAAAGTAATATTCTCCTGTAGGGAAATAAGGATAAATTGTACTTTCAACTGAAAGAGATGACTGTCGTGAATATTCAAACCCTAGTTCTGCACCGAATGTTGATGCCTTATTTGAACCGCTCACAGATGTCGTTACAGTATAAGTATCTTGTACTACTTGGCTTGCTTTTAAATCAGTATAACTATAATAATGCATATAATTAGCAGAAACAGGTTTAACTGAGGTGAAGTTTGAATACGTTCCTTTATATTTATAACGAGTAATATCATAATATTGGAACATATCAATCGGGACAGCATCTTCTTCTATTGTCACCAGTGTCCAGTTTTGTCCTGTATTGACACTGACATCTGAGAAAGAATAGTTTGCTGCTGAGGTTATTTGTGTGCAGACGCCAAAAATTATCATAATGATGAGAAATAATGATAGCTGTTTTACTTTCATGATTATTCCTTTCTGACAAAATAACTGTTTTGTGGAATATCGCTGCCAAATTTTTCATACCTGAAACCTAACATTTTATATAGGATTAATTCAAAGGCATTCAAGTAATTACAAAATAAGACGAAACGGTCGCTTATTAGAACATTTTGTCTCGTTTTGTGACTCTTTGAAAATAAACTTTTATTTCTTTGTTGTCAATAGTGTTCTGAAATTTATAAAAACCATATAGCAACTGGTTTCACCTTTTAAATTTCACCTTACTTGTTCCCCGTTCCTTGTTCTCCGTTCCTTGTTCCTTGTTCCTTGTTACTTGCTACTTAACAATGTTAAACTTATCTTGATTTAACACTGTAACTTGGAGGTAACATGTCCAAAACAAGCCGCTACTTCAAAATAGTCAGTCCTTTCCAACGTTTTGCACGACGCTTTTTGGCTGTCTTGCTGATTGCCGGTGTGCTGACCGGGATTTTATTGCTGGCTGTCGATGCTTATGTGTCAGCAGTTGGCCGTCAGACAATTTTAAAGTTGGATGAGCTTAGCAGCCAATCAAAATATGATTGTGTGATTGTGCCAGGTGCGCTGGTTTATGACAGCGGCCGGCCGAGTGCCATGCTGCGGGACCGGCTGGATATGGCTGTCCGTATCTACAGAAGCGGGGTGACAGACCGGATCCTTGTGTCAGGCGATCATGGGCGAACTGATTATAACGAGGTTGGCGTCATGCGCCAGTATCTGCTGGATGCAGGCATCCCGGCGGAACATGTTTTCATGGATCATGCCGGCTTTGACACTTACGATTCGTTGTATCGTGCGCAGTCGATTTTCGGGGTCAGGCGGGCAGTGATCACGACACAGGATTTTCATCTGATCCGGGCGTTATACATTGGTAAACAATTAAACCTTGAACTACAGGGTGTTGATTGCGGTTATGTTTTCTCAAGTGAAAAAAGCCGGTATCGGCTGCGCGAATATCCGGCCAGATTCAAGGCTTTTTTAGATTGTGAGATTTTTATGTCTCAGCCGACGTTTACCGGCGAAACCATTCCGATCACCGGCACCGGCTGGGCGACGGTTGACTAGTGTCATGTGACATTAGAAGACATCGTGAAACCAATCACAACTTTTTATCAAACTGTGGCTCGTTCTGATGAAATTCGTTTTCGTTGAATACGCTGACACCATGGGTCACGAGCAATTCGGCGGCCAGGCCGTTGCCGCTGACCAGTAACATCCGATCAACCCCTCTCAGTATTGGTATTTTATTCTATTTTTCGTCCGTGTTCAAACCCCGGCTTGACTGTGATATAATCAGCACCAGCAGTTTGATCGTCAAAGTATCAAATTTCAGGAGGTTTCAGCATGAGCAGAGTATCACAGGCCATTGGCCGCGTTTTCAGCGGTGGTGCCAAAGCATTCGCCCGTTACCCGGCCGCCATGTTCAGCGCCATGATTGTCGCGATAGCCGCCACCGCCCTGACAGCTCTGGATTTGCCATCTGACGAACGGCTGTTCACCAACATGATGCTGGCCTTTGCTGCATCAGCGCTCTGGGGGCTGGCGGTCGCCGTTGCCTGTGGATACTGCATCGGCAAGCAGCTGCCGTTTGTCTTGATCAATATCATAACCCTGCTGGCCGGCAGCGGGCTTTTTGCTTACTTGTACCTGCTGCCCGACCGTACTGTGCCGATGATCATCATGGCACGGATCATCGCCAGCGGGCTGGCCGCCTTTATCATGTTCCTGCTGGTCATCTCGGCCGATGCCGGACGAAGCGATTACAACCAGGCAGCCTTCATGACACTGAAATCATTCCTGATTGCCGCCCTATACACTATTGTCATCCTGCTCGGCCTTTTCTTTGTTGCCTTCACCGTTCAGAGCCTGATCTATGAGGATCTCAGCGAAAAGGTCTTCTCGTACATCGCCATCTGGTCCCTGTTCCTTGGTTTTGCCTTTTTCCTCGGTTATTTTCCACGTTTCAGGCGAAATGAGAAGGATAACCGGCTCGACATTGCCCAGAAGCACCCGGCTTTCGCCGAGATTCTATTTGCCTATGTTCTGGTGCCGATCATGTTCATTCTGACTGTTGTTATGCTGATCTGGGCGGTCCAGATTCTCATCGTCGGCAACTGGCAGGAATTTGAGCTTCTGGCCAGCATCTTCACGGCCTACTCGATGTTCGGTGTCTTCCTGTCGATCATGATCAGTCACTATACACAACATATCGCGACATTCTATCGACGCATCTTTCCGTTCAGCGCCCTTGTCTTCCTGCTTTTTGAAGCCTATGCCATTTATCGCCAGGTTGCTGCTGACGGCATCAAATCGAGTGAATATTTTATTTGCCTGTTCTGGCTCTTTGCCCTGCTGGCCGTATTGGTCTTGTTCAGCGGCAAGCCGGTCCGCAACCGGCTGATGGCCTGGATCGCCCTGGTACTGACCGTTCTGTCAGTTCTTCCATTCACAGGCTACCAATCCGTGTCGGTTTACAGCCAGACCGAGCGGCTGCGCGTGGTACTCGCCAAAAATGACATGATCGTCGATGGCGCAATTGTCAGCGCACCCGCCAGTATCAGCCTGGCGGATAAAATTGTCATCACGGATGCAGCCACTTTTTTGATGGGCAACGAGTATAAAAATCAAGTCAGTGCAGTCTGGCTGTCTGAAAAAATCAAAAGCGGTGTCACGTTCAAGAGCATTTTCGGCTTCAGTGAGACCTATTCGGAATACAATCCCGAGGAAAATGTCACGCGCGAGATATATCTGAATTTGAAGAGCAGTGCCGTTGAAATTACCGGTTATGACTATGCAGCTGTCATCGCAGGTGATTTTGAGCAGCCTGTCGAATTCAACGGTGCTAATGGTACCTATCGGGTTCGTTTTCGCAATATGAATGATGCACGCACACCGTCGATCGAGGTGTCGCGGAATGATCAGGTGATTATCAGCCAGGACTTCAGTATGATGATCGAAGGACTGATTATGAAGTATGAGGGCCAGGGCGAGAAGAATGTTACGGATGTAGCCGACATGACAGCCAGTTTTGAAGTCGAAGGTGTCAGGCTGATGGTCGTATTCCAGAGCATGTCGATCATGATCGACGTCGACGGCAGTTTTCGCACTTATATGTATCCGGCCGCCGTTTACCTGGGAGAATAACTTCAAGTCTACCCCATTGATCCAAATGCGCCGCCCTGCAGAATAATGATCATTTCAGCAAGCTGGCCGTTCTCCCAACGCAGCCACATTTGGGCCGCGATTTTATTCTGCGATGAAATCTGGCCCTTGGCAAAGGCAATCCATGAGTCGCCGTTCCAGTCGTATAAAGTTGCGTACTGGAATGCGCCCGAACTCAATTGATGGACAGTCTCTTGCCGGGACATGCCGCAGCGGATGCCGCCAGGTCCGTCCAGGTCGTTTGCTGAAACCCGAAGTTCCATACAAAACCAGCGATCCGTTCCGGCAAGCGTATCCGGCTGAAAGAGAACGACTTTCAAGGCATCATAGTTCATGATGCGAATGGTACCGGCAATTTTAAGCGACCATTCACTGCCGGCGCCGGTTTTACTGTCAGATTGATCAGGGGGCTCACCCAGACTCTTGATCAGGTCAGCATAGAGCACAGTCTGCTCATCAGCATAGCTGACCGGCAAGATGAAATCGCCAATCCGGACTGCCATTTCAGCACTGCCAACGTTCGCCGGTGTGTCAATAACCTTGGCCTGACCGGTTTTATCGGTCATCGTGATTTTTGTGGCAAAAACAAATGCTTCAAAATCATCTGGATGAGCTGAGCTCGTGAATTCAAACGCTGCAGACCCGCCACCCTCGATGGCAAACGATTCAGGTATGGGCAGGTCCCGGTAGTCGACGATGTTTGATCCTTCGTAATACATTGTCAGAATGTCAGTTCTGAGTACACCGATACCAATCCACTGCAATTCATCGGCTGATAAGGCCGGATCGGGCAATGGCGGTTCAGTCATTGTCGGAACC
>DMJC01000003.1 GCA_003451915.1 Clostridiales bacterium | reverse complement strand
GCTGTATACCAAGGATCACTGGGGCAACATGTATACAAATTCACCGAAACAAAAGCATCATAAAAACGCACCCCCGGACCTTTTTGGCCAGGTCCAGCAGGAAGCCCTTCGTCAAGGCGGGCTTTCAGTCTTTGCCTATTATTCAGTCGGGTGGGACGAGCACATGGCCAGACTGCATCCGGAATGGACCGGCCGCAACAGCAGCGGTGAGATCAACCATCCCAGGAATGTCATGGCTCGATGGAATACACTTTGCATCAACAGCCCCTATCGCAATGTCGTCCTGGACCAGATTGAGGAATTGGTCCGATCCTATGATTTTCCCGCCCTGTTCCTTGACATCATCATGTACAATTTTGGTGACTTCAACACCCCTTGCTATTGCAGTTATTGCCAGCAGCGCTGGCTTGAAGGGCATGCTGAACCGATGCCGCGTGTCTTCAATCTTTCGGATAAGGCGAGATATTTAAAATTCCGTAATGAATTTTATCGGACATTTCTGACTGAAATACGGGAGCGAGTCCGACAGACGGGCAAAAAAGTGCAATTGGTCCACAATTTTGGCGTTGATTTTGATTTTGATGACTACATGTCCAAAGAAGCCGAGCCGTGGGGCTATGATTATTATTCCAACAGTGTAGCCGCAAAAGTCTTCAGATCCTACGGCAACGGCAAACCGGTTGAAATCATATCAGCCCGCTTCAACCAATCGTGGGATTTCACAGTCAAGCCTCCGGTCCAACTGGTCTGGGAAGCGATGACTGCCCTGGCTCACAACTCCGCGTTCATGGTCATTGACCAGCCGAATATCGATGGCTCGATCGAGCCTCAAAGCACATCGCTCATCCGGCAGGTTTTTTCTGAAGTCAAGAAAGTGGAGGCACTGGTCGCCGATACTCGGCCCTATTCGGAAATAGCCTTGTTGTACAGTTATAAAAACCAGGAACTCATCTACAACAAGCTCCATTGCGCCCAGTTCGAAGAAGAATTCCTCGGAGCCTATAAGATGCTTACGGAACTACATGTCCCTTTCGATGTCATCGCCGATGAAAGGTTGAGCGCAGAACAGCTCCGCAACATCAAGGTGCTGATCGTCCCGAACATCCTCGGCATTTTGCCGGACCAGGCCCGCCTGATCAGGGCGTTTGCCGACAATGGCGGCCATTTGGTCTTTACTTACAAGAGCAACTTCATCGATGAAAACGGCCTGCCGCTCGGCAAGAACGATCGCTCTTTTGGCTTGCTGAAGAGCGCGTCCGATTCCGAAGATGACTTTCGCTTTGCCGCAGCCTGGGGCGATATGCCGACTCCCTATGTCCGCATCAACCAAGGCAGCCTTGATGTGCATCCGGCCAGTGGAATGAACAGCCAAACCCTTTCGAACCTGGTCAACGTCGCTTTTGCAAATTCGCCAAGCCAATGGAATTCACACAATGTCCAGCCCGGCGACCCGGATGAACACCCGGCATTGCTGACGATGCAAACAGGATTGGGCCATGCGACGTATTTCCCTTACAAATTCTTCAGCGAATATTTGGCACAAGGGCTGGCAGCCTACAAACAAGGTTTCAAGGAGATCCTTTTCCAGGGTTATCAACCGGTCATCTCGGTACAGACCCACGCCAATGTGGAAGCCAATTATTTGCAGAGCGGCCACAATATCCGGCTGTTTTTAACCAATTGCTGCGTGACGCGGCCGGCTGGCAACTACCGGAGCGCCCCCTGTAATTTCCCGACCAATTATGACGAAGTCTTGCCGGTCGGCAATCTGGTGATCCAATCGAGAAAAGAAATGCTCAAGTGTTCCAGCTTGAAATACCCGGATCTGGCGATTAAGCAAACATCCGGCGTGTGGGAAGCTGTGCTTCCTGCCCTTGAGATCTATGACATCGTGCTGTGCGAATTTGCAGAATGAATAAAGGAAGAAGGTCATCACGATGAACCAGAATGAATACTTAAACCAGATTTTCATCCAGGGGCAGGGTATCCTGCGCCTCGCGCCGACGTGGGTTCCCCGGTCGTTTTGCCGGCCAGGGAAACGAATCAAGCTGCACCCGGACGACTATTATGCGTTGGGACTGGAAAGAGGCGGCATTGACGAGCGCTGGCTGGCTTCCACGACACCGGCCGACAACGGCCCCGGCACGCCGCCTGATGAAGGGCTAAGCTACGTTGTCGGCAGGCCGGGTGAGGCCTGGCGGATGACACTCAAAGATGCAATCGACGTGCTTCAGGATAAAATCATCGGTCATGGACTGTGGGAAAAATATGGGCGCTGGCCGATGTTCTCCAAGTTTTTCGACAATGCCGGCCCCTTGCCGCATCACATACACCACAATGACCATTTTGCCCGGCGTGTCGGCCAGGCCGGCAAACCTGAAATGTACTTTTTCCCGTCACAAATGAACAATCATGGCGGCGAATTTCCGTTCACATTTTTTGGCCTGAATCCAGAGGTCACCCGGAAGGACGTCGAGGCCAGCCTGATTGGATTTGCCCGGGGTGACAACAATATTCTCGGATTGTCCAGGGCCTACAAGCTTGAATTAGACACCGGCTGGGATGTGCCGCCGGGCGTCCTGCACGCGCCGGGCAGCCTTTGCACCTACGAACCGCAATTTGCTTCGGATGTTTACGCCATGTATCAATCAGTGCTCCTGAACGGCCAGTGTGTGTCGGAAAGCCTGCTCTGGAAAGATTGCCCGGCCGAGGAAACCGGCAACTTCGAGTACTTGCTGGATGTCATTGACTGGGAGCTGAACAAAGACCCTGATTTTCATGCCAACCGCTTTATGGCTCCCTTGCCGGTCAAACCCGCTGAACAAACTGAAGTTGACGGTTATCATGAAGACTGGATCTGCTACAAGTGCCGGGAAGTCAGCGCCAAACGGCTGAGGGTGCTGCCCGGCAGGACTGTGCGGATCAAAGACAGCGCAGCCTACGGTGTGATCTGCCTGCAAG
>DMJC01000067.1 GCA_003451915.1 Clostridiales bacterium | reverse complement strand
CTTTTTTGCCGGCATCTCGCGGAAACGTTCCAATTGCGAAGTCCAGTTCGAATCGAGGTGAAAGATCGGAATGACATCGTACTCGATGCACAGGTCGACGTAAGCCTTGAAGTACGGCCAGACAAACCGGTTCCACATCTCGGGCGACAGCATGTCCGGTGCCGTGCGCCAGCCGCCGATCCAGACGCCGACCGGCCGGGTCGCTTCGATCATGCCCCGATAGGTTTTTAATGTATACTCCATCGTCAGGGCAAAAATCTCGTCCATCATCTCCGGCTCGTCATAGAGGTCTTCGGTGAAGAAGACCTCCAGCGAGCGGCCGCCGCAGAAAAACTCGAACGGCGTAATCATCAGGAAATCGCAGATACAGGGGATGCCCGCCTCATTGAAGCGACGGTAGGCTTCTGGCATGTACGAAAAAAACGGCGCCAGTTTTGCCGGATTGTTGTCGAGCCGTTCGACGAGGAAGCGATTATAAAAACTCTCAAAACCATTCTTGAGAATGTCCTGATAATCCGCCGGCTGTAAAGTCTGCGTTTCCATAACCTGCCAAAGCACATCGTCCGGCAGCTCGGCACCGGGTGTAGCGACCTTGGACAACCACTGCGTCGGCAACAGCCACGGCGAAAAAATCACGTTCTGCGTCGCATCGCAGCTGCCCATTTCGGCAAATGCCTGCAGGTTGGTTGTGCATGCCAATTCGTAATTCCGGATATAATCTTTCATCGGCACGCCCTGCGACCGGGCAAAATAGGCGTTGGCGCAAGGTGCGACCGGAATCTTGTCCACCGGCTCAAGGGCAATCGCTTTACGGATACGGGCCAGTCTCTCATCATACAGCGGATTCATAACAGACCTCCTCGAAAGAGTTATCAGACAAACAGTTTGGGCGTCGCGATTTTACTGAGTTCCTTATGTTTTGAATAAGGCTCGGGTTCGTCCAGTTTTTCCCAGTTGTCGCGCAGGTAAAACGATGAAATCACCTTGCCCAGAATGTGGAATTCATTTGAATCATGCTCAAGCATGTATAATCCCAGTTGTTCTGGGAACATGGCTGTAACTTGTTCTGCCGGCAAACCCAGCATATCACCGAACCAGTAATGGTTTCTGAGCACCAGGCCGTATGGCGTGTCTCGGCCGACGCCGACATATTGCATCATATTCGGCCAGCCCTTTTCGTTGCGTGGGCATTCCCAGTTCTCACCGATTCCCGCCCAGCCATAAAGGACAACATCAGCATCCCCGCGCGCCTTGGCCTTCGTCAGTTCGTCGCCAAATAGTTCTGCCGGATCGAGATATTTCAGCTGCATATCCATGACTTCGGACGATCCGAGCGATTCTTTGATAAAATGCGTCGAGCCGATTACATTGCCCGGCACATGGTTGGGTTCAAACTCGCCCCATTTGGAAAATTTATGGGCGCCCGGGTGCCAGAGCCGGTACATGTCGGTATCGCATTCGCAGCCAAACCACCAGTCCAGCATCGCCGCCGTGCAGTTTTCCAGACACATCCGAATGGCAATGTGCAGGCCGCCGCTGTTCAGACGCTCGACTCCGGTTTCCAACATCAAGGGATTACTGTAAAGCATGGGTGTACATTCTTCAAAACGCATGAAAAGACCTCCCCAATAATCAATAAAATTAATTCATTTCAGTTTGGTCGACCTGTATTCAATTTAGCATATTTCGGCAAAATTACCGATGACAAAAGTGAACCATGTGTCCACTTTTATGTAACAATGACAGGGTTAAATAAAATCGCTGCTCAGCTTCAACAACACATCGTTGCAGACATCCTGCACGGTAATTATATCAAGATTAAACAACCAGTACGCATAAGCCCCGATCGCTGCCGATGCAATCATTTCAAGCACAAGTTCAAGGTTTTTGATGACAATTTGCTCTTGTTGGTATTTCTTGCGAAAATCATCTTTAATGATGCGTTTCCACTTGAACATGAATTGGCCGCCCTTACCAGCACTGAGCAATACTTTGAAATACTTGCCATTTTCCTTAATGTAATTCAAGGTATCATAAAAATAATCGAACGGCTGGCCATCCTTGTACTTATGAAAATCCGCCCGGTAAAAAGTACGGTTGATCGCTTTAAGGTCGCTGACCAGCCGGTCCTCGATTTCGCCAAGCACCTCATAAAGATCGTCATAGTATTTGTAAAAAGTCGTCCGCGACAGTCCGAGACCGGCACAAAGCTGGCGAACGCTGAGCTTGTCAAACGTGTTTGAAGCATAGGCTTCGATAAAAGCCTCTTGAATCCGGCGGCGGGTTGTATCTTGCTTACTCATGATGTGTCAGTTGCGTTTTGGTGCCTGGCACCAAAACGCAACCAGGTAAACCCGGTACAGCTTCCCTGCCAAACATAGCCAAAGCCTGATTGACTTTATCGAGACGCACTGTTTTCTTGCCTTGCTCAAGGTCTCTGACAAAGCGCAAGCCAAGACCTGAACGCATCGCAAAGTCTTCCTGCGTTAAACCAGCTTTTTTTCGTTCTATTTTAATAAATTGACCAATTGTATTCATGACTGAATAATAAACCCGATAGGGTATAATTTCAAGTATAAAGTAATTTATTATACCCGATAGGGAGTATTTTAGTTGCGTTTTGGTGCCAGGCACCAAAACGAAACTGATTGGCATCCAGCATGAAAACCTTAGTCGCTTATTATTCACTTGATGGCAACACGCGGCGGGTCGCCGAAGCTATCGCAGCAGCAATGTCCACAGACCTTCTCTACATACGGCCATACAAGGAAATTAAAGCCAAATGGTTCTGGAAATATTTCCTGGGTGGAGCTCAAGTTTCTATGGGTTTAACACCAAAATTGATGCCAATGATTCCTGATCCGGCAGACTACGAGTTTATTTTGCTTGGATCTCCAGTCTGGGCTCGCAGTTTCACCCCGCCTGTCAAGGCATTTCTCAGGACAGATGTCATCAAAGGCAAAAAGATCGCATTTTTCTTTAGTCATTCAAGTGGAGCTGATAAAACTGCCGGACGTGCTTAGGCTGAGATCAATCTGTGGCTAGTTGCGTTTTGGTGCCTGGCACCAAAACGCAACTAAAACACCCAAAAAATATCCATTGCATTTTATCCAAGGAACAGGCAAAATCAGTCTTGTACGGACAAGTCAAACAAACCGTTGCTATAGCATAACTTAGCTGCATCAATGAACGAAAGGATCCAACATATGAAAAACCAAGTTTTTAATCCATATCTGCCCCTCAATGAGTATGTACCAGACGGCGAACCCCATCTTTTCGATGGCCGCGTTTACATTTATGGCTCGCACGACGTAGCCAACGGCAATAAATATTGTGAAGGTCATTATGTGACCTGGTCTGCACCAGAAAATGACCTCACCGACTGGCGTTATGAAGGGATCATCTATCGTCGCGACCAGGATCCATCCAATGCCGACGACAAAATGCAATTATGGGCGCCAGATGTCACCCGTGGTCCAGACGGTCGCTACTATCTTTACTACTGCTTCTCCTTTTATCCCGAAATCGGCGTCGCCGTCAGCGATTCGCCAGCCGGCCCCTTTGAATTTTACGGTCATGTCAAATACCCAGCCCAGATCGAAGGCGGCAAGACTTTACAGGAGTTTATGCCGTTCGATCCCGCCGTACTGACTGATGATGACGGGCGCGTTTATCTTTATTACGGCTTCGCTCCGGCCGGCGAAAAGAAAATGAATCTTCCCGATATCGATCCGGCGCTGATTCCTAAGGAACATCGTGGCATGCTGGAGCTTTTATCTCGCATCAAGTTCGGCGAAAACGGTATGGTCGCGGAGCTCGAGCCAGACATGATCACATTAAAAGCTGTACCGCAGGTTTGTATTCCCGGTGGCAATCATACTGCAGGTACAGGTTTTGAAGATCACGGATTCTTTGAAGCCTCGTCAATCCGCAAAGTCGGTGCCAAATACTATTTCGTCTACTCCAGTCAAAAGAGCCATGAGCTGTGCTACGCCGTCAGCGATCAGCCGATGACGGGATACGTCTTTGGCGGCACGGTCGTTTCCAATGGTGATATCGGTTATCAAGGCCGCAAGACAACGATTAACGTCCTGGGCAATAACCATGGCGGCATGGTCTGTGCCAACGGCCAGTGGTATATTTTTTATCATCGCCAAACCAATGGCACCGAGTACTCGCGTCAGGGCTGCGCCGAACCGATCACGATCGCGGCCGACGGGTCAATCCGACAGGTTGAAATCACGAGCTGCGGTCTCAATCGAGAACCGCTGGCTGGCAAAGGCATCTACCCCGCTTCAATTGCTTGCCATCTGACCTGCCCGTTGACCCAATCGACCATTAATTATCAAAATCCGGTTATGCGCCAAATGGTCAGAATCACCGCTGAGCAGGATGGTGATGAGCAGTACATCACCAATATTCAAGATCAGACGACAATTGGTTACAAATACTTTAACTGTGCGGGACTCCGGCGGATTGCGCTTAGTATTCGCGGCCAATTCCAGGGAACACTGGCTGTTACCCTCGATGATGCCGGCACAAAAAAAGCTGGCCAGAGCAATGTGAAATTTAATAGTAATGAATGGCAGACAATAATCTGCGAGGTTAAGGTACCTGACGGTAAACAAGCGATTTATTTGAACATGTCCGGACAAGGCAGCATGGATCTGCATACGATCGAGCTGGTTTAGGG
>DMJC01000272.1 GCA_003451915.1 Clostridiales bacterium | reverse complement strand
TCAGCCGGGTCGAACCGGTCGCCGCCAGGGTTGAAAGGTAATTAGCCATGAAATTCTGGGAACAGCTGCTGGAAAGCATCAAAGGCAAGAATCCCGGCGCTGTGGGCGCTGTGGTCGGCCTGATTTTAGCGTTGTCACTAGTTTTGTTTGGATTGCTTAATACATTGTTCCTGATTGGTATGACTGCCCTGGGTTATTTTCTCGGAATCCGCTATTTTCGCAACCGCGAGGTTTTCCGTGATCTTCTGGATAAAATTTTGCCGCCGGGCATGTTCCGGTAGGGGGGACCAAGATGAGCCGACGCGAATCGCGCGAAAAGGCTTTTATGCTTTTATATCAACTCGAAATACAGAAGGGTGATGAAGAATCACAGATCGCTTCTTTTATTGAAGATCGTGAGGTCGCAGAGCTAGAAGCTGACTATCTGAATTTGCTGGTTCATGGTGTGCGTGAGCATAAAGCTGAACTGGACAGCCGTTTCACACCCTATTTGAAAAGATGGACCAAAGATCGCCTGCCCAAGGTCGATCTGACGATTTTACGTCTGGCTGTCTATGAGATGTTTTTTGTTGAAGAAGTACCCATGCGTGTTGCGATTTCTGAAGCTGTTTTACTATGCAAAAAATACAGCAGTGAGGAGTCGCGATCTTATATTAATGCAGTGCTGGGCCGTCTCAGCGGCGAGGGTGAAGACGAATGAGCCAGCCGATCACGGTTGCCCAGCTGAATCGTTATGTCGCCAGCCTGCTGGAACGTGATCCGCGCCTTAACCCTGTTCTGGTCAAAGGTGAAATTTCCGGTTTCAAGTCATATGCGTCCGGTCATCTTTATTTTACGCTCAAAGATGACGAAGCATCAGTCAGCTGTGTCATGTTCAAAGGTAATGCTGCCAAACTGCGTTTTAAACCGACAGATGGCCTCAAGGTGATTGTTTCAGCAAAGGCATCGGTTTATGACCGCGATGGCAAATTCCAGCTGTATGTCAGTGAAATGACAGCTGACGGACTGGGTGACCTGTTTCTTGCCTTCGAACAGCTTAAGAAAAAGCTCGAAGCAGAAGGCTTGTTTGATCCGGCGCACAAAAAGCCGATCCCTTTGCTGCCGCGCCTGATCGGTGTGGTAACCTCGCCTTCAGGGGCGGTCATTCGTGATATAATCCAGGTGCTCAGCCGACGTTTCCCGAATTTTCGTCTGCAGTTGATTCCGGTTCAAGTACAGGGTGAGGGCGCAGCGGCTTCGATTGCTGCCGCAATCAACCGTTTCAATCAGTCAGGGCAGGCCGACGTGCTGATTGTCGGGCGCGGTGGCGGCTCTATGGAAGATCTGTGGGCTTTTAATGAGGAAATTGTAGCTCGAGCAGTCTATCAGTCACGCATACCGGTCATTTCCGCAGTCGGTCATGAAACTGATTTTACCATTTGTGATTTTGTTGCTGACCGTCGGGCATCGACACCGTCGGTTGCCGCTGAAATGGCGGTCCCGGTCAAACATGATCAGGAAATGATGTTGCAGAATATGCAGAATCGTCTGATACAGGCTTTAAACACCAGGCTGGCCCGGCAGCGTGTTCATCTGGATCATTTGCGCGGCAGCCGTGTTTTTCGCCAGCCCCTGGAATTGATTGACCGGCGGCGACTGGATTGCGATCGACTGCTGCTGGCTTTGGAGCAGTCGATGCAGGCCCGTGTCGCGGCATGTGAAAGGCGTTTTTCGATTTTAACCGGCAAATTGGATGCCTTAAGCCCGCTCAAGGTTTTGTCGCGTGGCTACAGTGTCGTGACCCGTTCAGAAAGTGGCCGGGTTTTGACATCGTCAGCGCTGGTGATTCCCGGCGACAAGGTTGATGTCTGGCTGAGTGACGGTATACTCTATTGCGATGTTCGCCGAGTCGGCGACAGGAGGTAAGATAATGGACAATGCAAAGACCGGGACAGAAGACCTGTCAGCTCTGACTTATGAAGATGCAGTCAGACAGCTGGAGCAAACCGTAGGCCAGCTGGAATCCGGTGAAATCACGCTTGATGAGTCGATGGCGCTGTTCCGCCGCGGCACAGTACTGGCAGCGGTCTGCGCCAGCAAACTGGCTGAAATTGAAAAGCAGATCACTCAGCTGATTGAAAAGCCGGATGGCACCCTGATCGAGAAACCGTTCGGGGAGGAAGCCTGATGTCAGCATTTGCTGAGCGTTATTCGCAATATCAGGAGGCTGTTGAAAAAGCCTTGCCGCTCTTTTTCCCCGTGATGGCAGAGAATCAGGGTGGCCAGGCAGCCGAAGCTGCCCGTTATAGTCTGCTGGGCGGTGGCAAGCGCATCCGGCCGGTCTTGCTGCTGGCTGTGACAGATATGCTGGACGCAAGTTTTGACAGGGCCATGCCGTTCGCCTGTGCCGTCGAAATGATCCATACCTATTCGCTGATCCATGATGATCTGCCTTGCATGGATGATGATGATCTGCGACGGGGCCGGCCGACCTGTCATAAAGTATTTGGCGAAGCGATGGCTGTCCTGGCTGGCGATGCACTGCTGAACCGTGCTTTTGAGGTTATGCTGGAACACGTTGACCTGCAAAATCCTGGTACAGTTGCTGCAGCCAGGATCGTGGCTCAGGCAGCAGGCGTACTGGGCATGATCGGCGGGCAGGCTCTTGATCTGACATCAGAGGGCAAGATCATTTCGCTGACTGAATTGCAGCTGCTGCATCGTCTGAAAACCGGAGCCTTGCTGAAAGCTCCGACTCTGGCTGGCGCCGCCCTAGCGGGCACAACGCAGGAGATTACTGAACTCCTGGCGCAATTTGCCGATGCAATCGGCCTGGCCTTCCAGATTCAGGATGATATTCTGGATGCAACAGCTGATACACAAATTTTAGGGAAAAGTGCCGGTAAGGATCTGCGTGATCAAAAGTCAACCTATGCCACATTGCGCGGACTTGACGCCGCGCGTGGCTTTCTGGATGACGCTATGCAGGATGCCCGGGCTGCTTTGAACAGTCTCGCTGAACATGGGCTCAAGATTGACTTTTTAATGGATCTCACCGGCTATTTGCTGACTCGTGCCAAATGACATGATCTGAAAGGAAAACTGACGTGTCTGATACTTTTCTGGAAAATCTTGAGTTGCCGCAACAGCTCAGCGACTTGAACAATAAGCAGCTTGAGCAGCTGGCCGGCGAGGTGCGCGACCTGA
>DMJC01000042.1 GCA_003451915.1 Clostridiales bacterium | reverse complement strand
AAAACGCAACTAAAACAGCTAATTTTGCACCATATTATACAAATACATAAAATTGAATAAATAATTATTAGGCAAAATGACTAAAAAAATGTTGACAGCCTACTATGTCAGGTGTAAAATGACTTTGTACCGGTAACGATACCGGTAACGTTTCTACAACCGACAGCACGAGGTAAAGCATGAATACGATCACGATCAAAGAAGTGGCTAAGATAGCCGGCGTTTCGGTGAGCACGGTTTCCCGTGTGATCAACGACATGCCTGACGTCAACCAGCAGACCAAGCTCAAGATCCGCCAGATCATTGATGAACATGGTTATGTGCCCAATGCGACAGCCAAGACGCTCAAGCAGATGACCACGAACATCATCGGCGTCGTTGTCAAAGGCATCAGCAACCCATTCTTTGTTCCGATCGTCGAACGCATTCAGCTTGAAATCAACAAAACCAAATACATCCCGCTCGTCCATTACATCGACGAATCAGATGACGAAGTCCTTGCTGCCAGCTCACTGGTAACTGAGAAAAAAGCTCTGGGCATCATTTTCCTCGGCGGCAACCCGCAGGCCAAGATGAAGACAGTCACCCGGCTCAAGGTTCCTTGTGTGCTGGCGACACTGTCGATCAAAGCCCCTGAACATAAAAACATTTCCTGTGTGGGGGTCAATGATGCTGAAGCCGCCGGCAAGGCCATCGACTACCTGATTGATCAAGGCCACAAAAGCATCGCAGTTCTCGGGGGGCGCCGGCTGGCCTATGACCTGATCTGGGACCGGTACGAAGGTATTCAGCGGAGTTTTGCCAGCCATGGCCTGTCATTTAAAGATGAACTGTATATCGAGGCGATGTTTTCGCTGAAAGATGCATATAATGCCATGTCACGCGCTCTGGCCAACAAAAACATTACCTTTACAGCGCTCTTTGCCATGTCTGATCTGATGGCCATCGGCGCGATGCGGGCAATCTTTGACCATGGCCTTAAAGTGCCGGATGATATCTCGGTCATCGGTTTTGACGGCATTGAAATCGCTGCTTATTACAATCCGCCGCTGACCACGATTCGTCAGCCCTATGAAGAGATCGCCCGCCGCAGCGCCGAACTGATCGTCCAGAATATTCTGGGTGAAAATCTGGAACAGTCGATCGAACTGACGACCGAAATTGTTGTCGGCGCATCGGTTAAAAAATTGTTTTAATGCAGGAAACTGCTTTAAAAATAGAACCGAAAGCAAGTACGAAGCAAAAACAGGAGAAAAAGGAGAGAAGACTATGAAAAAATTACTGATTATCGTTCTGGTTCTCGCCATGCTCGCAGCGATGGTGGCCGGCTGTACGCCGACTGGCACGACAGCAACTGTCACGCTTAAAGTCTGGGGATCGCAGGAAGACCAGGCTATGCTGCAGCAGATGATTGACGCATTCAAAGCCAAGAATACCAGCAAAAACTATGTCATTACCTTAGGTGTCGTCAGTGAAGCTGATGCCAGAGCCAAGGTTCTCGAAGACCCGCAGGCTGCGGCTGACGTCTTCCAGTTTGCCAACGACCAGATCTCTGACCTGGTTAATGCCGGCGCTCTTTATGAGGTCACCCGCAATAAAGACGCGATCATTAAAGCCAACATGGCCGGCTCGATCGAAGCTTCAACTATGGGCGGCAAGCTCTATGCTTACCCTTCAACGGCAGATAACGGCTACTTTATGTATTACGACAAGAGCGTCTTTACTGAAGAAGATGTGAAGAGCCTTGACAAGATGCTCGAAGTTGCCCAGGCCAAAAACAAGAAAGTGTTCATGGATGTCTCCAATGGCTGGTACATTGCTTCGTTCTTCCTCGGTGCCGGCGGCAAGCTTAGTCTCGACAGCAATGGTAAGCAAACCTGTGATTTCAACAATGACAAGGGGATCAAAGCCGGCGAAGCCATCAAGGCTTTCACCGCCCATCCGGCTTTCCTGACCGGTGACGATGCCGTCCTGACCGGCGGTATAGGCACAACCATCGCAGCTGGTGTCAGCGGTACCTGGAATGCTGAAGCAATTTCCGGTAAACTCGGAGCCAATTATGCAGCGACTAAATTGCCGACCTTCAATCTCGGCGGTACACAGACCCAGATGAGCAGTTTCGCCGGTTTCAAGCTGGTTGGTATCAGCAGCCAGACCAAAGCACCAGTTGATGCCATGATGCTCGCTGAATGGCTGACCAACGAAGAGAATCAGATTTTGCGTTTCAAGACCCGCCAGATGGGCCCATCCAACATCAAAGCTGCCAACAGCGCTGAAGTCAAAGCCAATATTGCTCTTGCGGCGCTTGCTGCTCAGAACCAGTTTGCTGTTTCACAGAAAGAAGTCCTCGGCAACTACTGGGGCCCTGCTGAAGCTTTCGGTACAGCCATGGAAGCCAAAGATTACTCCAAGAGCATTAAAGAGATGCTTGACGCCATGGTCGCGCAGATCATCGCGTAATCAAGTAACGAGTAACAAGTAACAGGTCAAGTGAAAGGTGAAAGATGAAAGGTGAATGCGCCTCCGGCGTACCTTTCACCATTCACCATTCACCTTTCACCATAAAAGGGGGTGTCAGGATTTGCAATACATCGATTATGTTTCCATGTCCCCACCCAGACGTCTGGCTTACAGGCTAGGCAAGGGCATCCGCAGCATCCCGCAGGGATTGAAGAAAGCCGGTGTAAAAGTCTGGAGCTTATTATGTCGTACTGGACGAGCTGTGAAAAACGGTGTTAAAGATTACGTCACAATGTTTCGTGACGGTGATTTCAAGACTCGCTTATCCTATATTTTCATGGGGTCGGGCTGTTTTCTGCGCGGCCAGGTCGTCAAAGGGTTGCTGCTTTTATTCATCGAAGCGGCGTTTATTGTTTATATGCTGAGTTTTGGACTTGCTCAACTGGCATTGTTTCCATCCTTGGGCAAAGTCCTCAAGTACGAGGTCTGGAATGAAGAACTGCAGATCTATGAGTATGTCCAGGGCGACAACTCCATGCTGATCCTGCTGTTCAGTGTTTTGACCATCTTTATCATTTTTGCTTTCCTGGCTGTTTATATCGGCAATATTCGGCTGGCTTACAAGAATCAGCTGGAAGTTGCCAAAGGCCATAAGCTCAACAATATCTTGATGGATTTCCGCGATCTGCTCGATAAAAAGCTGCATGTCGCGTTTTTAACGCTGCCATCGCTGGGTGTGCTGGTTTTCACCATCCTGCCGCTGGTTTTCATGATTCTGATTGCGTTTACCAATTACGACAAAAGCCATCAGCCGCCGGGTTCATTATTCACCTGGGTTGGGCTGCTGAATTTTCGAAACATTTTCTGGGTTAATCCGGTTCAGTCAGCCACTTTCGTTGGCATATTCCAATGGACGGTGATCTGGGCATTTTTTGCCACTTTCAGCAATTACATTCTGGGCATGATTCTGGCTTTGATGATCAATAAAAAGGGGATCAAGCTGAAAAGGATGTGGCGTACAATTTTTGTCGTCACCATCGCTGTGCCGCAGTTTGTGACCTTGCTGCTGATGTCGCGTTTGCTGGCTGAACAAGGTGCGGTCAATGTATTGCTCGGTTATCTCGGCATCGCACCGGTTCAATTTTTGACGAGCGCAACCCTGGCCCGAATTACCGTCATCGTTGTCAACATTTGGGTTGGCATACCGTACACCATGCTGATCACCAGCGGCATACTGATGAACATCCCCGCGGATCTTTATGAAAGCGCCCGCATTGACGGAGCCGGACCGGTCAAATCTTTCACGCGCATCACCTTGCCGTACATGCTGTTTGTGACCACGCCCTATCTGATCACCCAGTTTATCGGCAACATGAATAATTTTAATGTCATCTATCTGTTGACTGGCGGCGGCCCGCTTTCGCTGGACTATTATCAGGCGGGCAAGACTGATTTGCTGGTGACCTGGCTTTACAAACTGACCGTTAACCAGCAGGATTACAATCTGGCTTCGGCCATCGGCATTATCATCTTTTTGATTTCAGCCGTGTTGTCGCTGATTGTCTACAACACATCCAGTTCGGCCAAGAAGGAGGATACGTTCCAATGATGATGGCAAATAAAAAAGGTTCGGCAGCCAATGCCGCCATCTATGTTATCCTGAGCGTTATGGCGATTCTCTGGCTCTTGCCGATCGCCTGGCTGGTACTGACATCCTTCCGGGGTGAGCCGGGTGCCTGGACACCGTATATTTTCCCGAAAGTGTACACGTTTGATAATTATACACGACTGCTGACCGAAACGGGTCTCTTCAACTATCCGCGCTGGTTCATGAATACTTTGATTGTGGCAATATTCACCTGTGCGATATCAACGGTCCTGGTTCTGCTCACCAGTTATACCCTGAGCCGCCTGCGCTTCAAAGCCCGCAAAGGATTGATGAACCTTGGCCTGATCCTGGGCATGTTTCCCGGTTTCATGTCGATGATCGCCATTTACTTCATTCTCAAAGCTATGGGCTTGTCTCAAACCTTGCTGGCTCTGGTGCTGGTTTATTCGGGCGGTGCCGGACTCGGCTATTTTATCGCCAAAGGCTTTTTCGACACAATTCCCAGGGTTCTCGACGAAGCGGCGATTGTAGATGGGGCCAATCAGAACATCATTTTCTGGAAAATTATTTTGCCGCTGTCCAAACCAATCATTATTTATACAATCCTCACATCGTTCATGGCCCCCTGGGTCGATTTCATTTTCGTCAG
>DMJC01000031.1:5129-5370 GCA_003451915.1 Clostridiales bacterium | reverse complement strand
CAATCGCTGCAAACGCCGGATTCGATCCAGAGTGGCAAGCCTGGCAACCAGAATTGCACCGGGCAATGATCTTTTGATCATTGCGCGTGTTGGTTGCCTGTTTGTTGAACCTGATTTATTGGATAAAGCGTTTGAACAGGTTTTTACCCAGGCTGGGCTGCTGAGTGTTAATGTGTGAACAGATGACAGAACAAGAAAGCCAATATGCAGATCCACCATTGAAAGATCTGCCTGCCACGTT
>DMJC01000031.1:0-5119 GCA_003451915.1 Clostridiales bacterium | reverse complement strand
CCTGCAGGTTTTATCCAACCTGCTCTCATTATGGATACCAGGCAATTTACAAATATGGAGCCATCAAGGGTGGGTGGATGGCAATTAAACGGATCGTGAGATGTAACCCCTTCAATGAAGGTGGAATAGACCCAGTTCCTTGATCGGAGACGAATGAACAAGAAGGTTATACGACTTTTAATTTTGCTGGTTTTAGCGAGCGCAGTCCTGACAGGTTGCGCAACTGGAGTCCGGGCAGAAAGCACACCAGGGGTAACAGTTACAGATAACTATGTTTATCTGGCTTATATGAATAATCTCTATCAGCTTGATCGGATGAGTGGCGCTCGTATTTCGTCATTCCCTGAAAAAGCCAGCGCTGGTTTGGCTATGTACGCTGCGCCAATAACAGATAATGGTTTTGTTTACTTTGGCGATTTAGGAAATGACTTCCATAAAGTCAGTGAAGCCAACCTAAACCAGATTGTTTGGACTTTTGATCTGGCTAAAGGCTGGTATCAGGCAAAACCTGCCATGGATGGCCACCTTGTCATCGTTCCATGCACTGATCGCAATATCTATGCGATTGATAAAGAGACTGGAACTGAAGCCTGGGTCTATCGCGGGGAATATGCCTTCATTGCCCAGCCGGTTGTGGTCGAAGACAGGGTTATCGTCAGCGCTCAAGATCATCATGTTTTAGTGCTGGATATCGCTTCGGGTGAGGAATTATATCGTGTCGAGATGAAAGGCGCGGTTTTAGCACCTCCGCTGTATGACCCCGAATCTGGTTCTGTCTTTGTTGGCAGTTTGGGCCGTGAGATGGTTTCATTTGACCTCGCAAATGGTGAAATAAACTGGACCTATAGTACGGATGATCTGTCAACGATATGGGCGACCCCTATTCTTCTCGACAATCAACTGATTTTCACAGACAAAAATGGAAAAATCATTGCATTGAACCCAGCAACTGGTGAAGACCTCTGGCAGAATAACGCCGGTGGAACAGTGATCGCTGGCGTGACATTGGTTGGAGACCAGGGTTTTCCGGTTGCACGCGAAGATGGAACGATGTCCTATTATTCATCTGAATCCAAAGGTGGCGATTGGACGGTGACCGTTCCCGGTAACATTTATTCAAAGCCTATCGTCGATGGCGACCAGATTTTCGTTCCGGTTGTGAAGGCTGACGCCTACATCTACACCTACAATATTACCGGCGTACCTGGCTGGTCTTTCAACCCGTCGAATTAGGAGCACCACATGTGGGATACAATTATTGTTCAGCCATTTACTAATTTATTACTTCTGATCATGATGCTGGTGAAGAATTTTGGTATTGCCATTATTCTTTTTACCATTGTGATTAAACTGATCACTTATCCTTTGACTGCCAGACAATTGAAGTCATCCATGGCTATGCAGGATCTCCAGAATGATCCGGTATACAAAAAGAGGATGGCAAAATACAAGGATAACCGTGAGAAAGCCGCCGAAGAGCAGATGAAGATTTACAAAGAAAAAGGGATCAGTCCCTTCGGCTCCTGTCTGCCTACTGTGATTCAACTCCCGATCATCCTTGGATTGTACCAGGCCATTATGAAAGTTATGGCTTCAACCCCATTGGAACTCGTCAAATTGGAACGAATCGTTTATCCGTTCCTGGATGTCAACAGAATCCTGCCAATCCAGAACCGTTTTCTCTGGATGGACTTGGGTCAACCAGAACGCGTTTGGATTGGAACCATTGGTATTCCTGTACTGGCGATCCTGGTATTAGTTACTACTTTCCTTCAATCAAAAATCATGCAGCCGCCTACTCAAGGAAACGATCAGGGCGCAGCCATGACCAACAGTATGATGATGATGATGCCCTTTATGATGGGTTGGATGGCTTATCAGTTCTCTGCTGGTCTTGCTCTTTATTTCCTGGTGAGCAACATTGCAACGGTAGCTCAGTATGCTGCTATGGGACGGGTGGACTGGTCCAGGATTTTGCCATGGGTAAAGCCAAAGGAACAGCCAAAACCGACCGTTGTACTTGAAGAAGATGAAGAAGAAGGAGAAGAAGTAGCACCGGAACCTGTTAAATTGGTCAAGCCGTCAGCGAGAGCCTCTGCAAAACGGCAGCGACCAAAAATGAAAAAGTAAAGCGGGTGAAACATGAACAACAGAATGACCCTCGAAGTCATAGCTCCAACCATCGAAGAGGCGATTGAAAAAGGTCTCGATCAACTTGGTTTGAAGATTGATGACGTTGAAGTAGAAGTTTTGGATGAGGGTAAACGCAACCTTTTCCATTTCGCTGCACGGCAAGCGCGCATAAAGCTTACCGTAAAATCGCCTGACATAGTAATCAACGAAATCATTAGCGACGAAGATATTGAAGTATCTGAAGAGATCGATGATGATAAGGTTGATTTTTCATCAGCTATCGAAACGAAAGAGGAAGAAAACCTGGACACTTCGTATCAGGATGTGGGTCTCAATACGGTCAAGACCCGAGTTCAAGAGATTGTCAAGGAACTGCTTCAGTTGATGAAAACTTATGCGGTTGCTACTGTTGAACTCAAAGAATCTGAGGACGACGACACGCAATACATTAGCGTCGAAATTGAAGGTGATGACTTGAGTTTCCTTATTGGACGCCATGCTGAGACATTGAATGCGATTCAATATATGATCAGCCTGATGGTCAGTCATGAGTTCAACCGCTGGATCCCGATCCAGGTCGATATCCAAAATTACCGATCAAGGCGCGAGAAAGAACTTCAGAAACTTGCCCGCAGGATGGCAGACCAGGTTGTTGCCACTGGTAGAAAACAAACTTTGGAACCAATGCCAGCTAACGAACGCAGAATCATCCACATTGAACTGCGCAAGCGCGATGACGTTTTTACCGAATCTGTCGGCGAGGATCCATACCGGAAGGTCTATATTCATCCAGCGGACTAAGAAAGATCAGTGATATGAGAGCAGTCGATATCATTATCAAAAAAAGGGATAAGGAAGAACTCTCTAAAGAAGAGATCGATTTTCTTATTTGGAATTTCACGACAGGTGAAATCCCAGATTACCAGGTGTCTGCTTGGGCTATGGCTGTTTTGTTAAACGGAATGAGTCACCAGGAAATCACCGATTTGACTATGGCAATGGCTGCTTCCGGTGATCAGCTGGATCTGAAAAACCTGCCCGGTGTGAAAGTTGACAAACACAGCACCGGCGGGGTAGCGGATACGACAACGCTGGTCCTGGTTCCGCTGGTTTCATCTTGTGGTGTGCCGGTTGTGAAGCTATCTGGCCGCGGGCTGGGTTTTACCGGGGGAACAATCGACAAACTTGATTCTATTCCCGGATTCCAGGTGCAGATCCCGCTGGAACAAGCCCTGGACCAGGTTCGTCGCGTGGGTGCTGTGATCATGTCCCAGAGCGCCAATCTGACACCCGCAGACAAAAAACTTTACGCGCTGCGCGATGTCACAGGAACTATCGATAATATTTCATTGATTGCAGCCAGCATCATGAGCAAGAAAATCGCAGCAGGTGCCGACGCGATTGTTCTCGATGTCAAGTGCGGCAGCGGCTCATTCATGCGCGATCTTGACAGTGCCCGCCAGTTGGCCCGCACGATGGTCGAGATCGGCAAACTGGCCGGGCGGCGGGTCATGGCGGTGATCAGCAGTATGGCTCAGCCTTTAGGGAATTATGTCGGCAATACATTAGAAGTGATCGAGGCAATCGAGGTGCTCAAAGGGAATGTGACCGGCGACCTGCTGGATGTCTCGCTGACCCTCGGCGCACAAATGCTGGTTCTGGCCGGCCGCTGTTCTGAGATAGCTGAAGCCCGTCAGATGCTCCAAAAACAGTTACAGAACGGCGCGGGCCTCGGGCAGCTGCGGCGGATCATCAACGCCCAGGGCGGTCATAGCGCAATCATTGATGATTACTCATTGCTGCCGCAGCCGGTGTGCCGGTTAGAGCTCAGGGCCGGGCAGCCTGGCTGGCTGGCGGCCATGGATACAGCTGCGGTCGGTCATGCTTTTGTTGTAGCCGGCGGCGGCCGTCTGACCAAGGAAGATCTGATCGATTATTCAGCAGGATTCATTTTCAGGCATCGGCTCGGTGAATATCTGCAGGCCGGAGAAGTGATAGCTGACGTTCAGGCTGCTGATCCGGCCAAAGCCAGCCATGCCCTGGAGCAGTTGCGGCAAGCTATCCAGATCAGTCAAGATCAACCCGAACCGGTTCCGGTTATTCTGGACACGGTCGAATGAAAGTGAGGAATACACGATGGATCGAATAACTGCCCATCAGATCGCCGGCATGATTGATCATGCCATTCTGACCCCCAACAGCAGGCTGGATGACGTTGAGGCAGCCAGCAGGCTTTGCGCCAGATATCAGACAGCCAGCATCTGCGTGCGGCCGTCTGATGTGCCTGTAGCTGCCGCTATTCTCAGGGACAGCCCGGTCAAAGTATGTACCGTTCTCGGATTTCCGCACGGAACGACATCAACGGCCGCTAAAGTTGCCGAAGCCGAGCAAGCCTGGAAGGACGGCTGCCAGGAGATTGACATGGTTCTCAACATCGGCCGTCTGCTGTCAGGCGACCATGAATATGTCGAGCATGATATTGCAGCCGTCACTGCAGTTGCCCGCCGGACAGGCATGCTGATCAAGGTGATTTTCGAGACTTTTTATCTGGATTCAGCACAAAAAATCGCGGCCTGTTCGATCTGCTCGAGAGTCGGTGTCGACTTTGTCAAAACATCGACAGGTTTTGCCGGCGGTGGCGCAACAGTTGACGATATCCACCTCATGCGGAGCAATTGTCCGGCCCATGTCGGCATCAAAGCCTCCGGCGGTGTCCGCGACCTCGATGCCGCGCTGGCTGTCATTGCCTGCGGAGCAACACGCATCGGCACATCATCAACCGAAAAGATCGTGCAGGAGGCGCGAACCCGCGAGGCTAACGGCGAGCTAAGGCCGATGGTTCTGGAGGATGCCCTGGCTCGCGGTGAACAGGGTAAAACGAAAATTTATTAGTGACAAGCGATATCATAATTCTATGGTATAATCAAGAGCTCATTCGAAAACTATGAGAAGAAATGAAGAAAACGGGTGGAAGTGACAACAAGAT
>DMJC01000284.1 GCA_003451915.1 Clostridiales bacterium | reverse complement strand
TCCTGACCGATGATAATTTTGCCACCATTGTCGCAGCGGTTAAGGAAGGCCGCATATTGTACAGCAATATTCGTAAATTTGTTGGTTTCCTGCTTTCATGCAATGTCGGCGAAATCCTGGTGATCTTTTTGGCCAGCCTGATTATGGGTCCTAATCTGGTCCCTCTCTTACCGATCCAGCTGCTGTGGCTTAACCTGATCACCGACAGTTTTCCGGCTCTGGCGCTAGGCCAGGAAAAGGGTGAACCAGATATCATGAAGCATAAGCCGCGCAGCCAGAAAGAACCGATTTTAGATGGTAAAATGATCCGCACAATTGTCATTCAGAGCCTGTCGATTTTCGCTGCAACATTTGCCGCATTCATGGCTGGCCTGACCATCTACGGCCATGCTGCGGATGGCGGACCAGCTGACGGCGCCAGAACCTTTGCTTTCGTCACGCTGATCCTGGCTGAATTGTTCCGCTCTTACAGTGCCCGCTCTGAGCATCTGTCAGTCTTTAAACTCGGCTTGTTCAGCAATGCAGCATTGAACAAGGCTATGATTGTGTCGCTGGCTTTGCTGTTTGCCGTCATCTACGTGCCCTTTCTCGATCCTATCTTCCATACTGTCATGCTGACCTTGACAGATTTGGCTATTATTCTGCCGCTGGCTCTGATTCCTTTTGCAGCTGCAGAAATTGACAAAGTGATCCGCCAATCGATAAATAAATCCTGACAGGCTTGATATCAGTCCGGCGATATGCTAGAATGTGCAATGCTGTGTGGAAATGACTGAGATCATTCCCCGGCCTGAACGGCAAATACACGGAGGTGCTTTATGCAGGCAGCCGCAATTGTTATTGCAATTATCGATATTCTGATCAGCATCGCGCTGATTCTTCTGGTTATTTTCCAGGAAGGTCATTCCAAAGGACTTGGCATCATCGGCGGCGGCGCTGAAACGTTTTTCGGCAAATCAAAGGGCCGCAGCATCGATGCCAAACTGAAACGATTCACGACCATAGTAGCGATCGTTTTTGCCGTCCTGACCATTGTCCTCTACCTGCTGACCGGCCGCGGCTGAAACAAACCGGCCTTTCCGGCGGCATACGGAACTGATCAACCGGGGAGGCATCGCAGGATGCCTCCTTTCTGTTATTTTTAACGGAGCATGAAACGAATGCCAAGACTTTACGACAACACAATCCAATCCGACCGGCCTGGATTAGCCATACTCCGGGACAACGGCTTGCCTGTTGATTTTCCGCCAGCCGTGCTGGCGGAGACAGCCGTGCTTCCAGAGGTTCCAGGTCCGGATGAAATTGCTGCTGAAATTGCGAGAGGCCGCCGTGACTTGCGGGCACAGAATCTCTTCACGATCGATGGTGAAGATGCCCGCGACCTTGACGATGCTGTCAGCATTGAAAATCTGTCCGGCAAGCGTTACCGGCTGGGAGTCCATATAGCTGATGTCGCTCATTATGTCATCGAGAACAGCTTGGCTGACCGGGAGGCGTTTCAGCGTGGCAACAGTGTTTACCTGGCAGATCTTGTTGTGCCGATGCTGCCGCCACGATTATCGAATGGCATCTGCAGCCTGAATCCCGATGTTGACCGGCTGGCTCTGAGTGTGATTCTGACGATCGGAGCAGATGGCGCAACTGAAGATGGCGAAATAGTCGAATCGATTATCCGCAGCCGGGCTCGTACGACCTACAGTGAAGTTAAGGCAGCATTGGAGAGCGGTACCGCATTGCCTGGCCGTTATCGAGGTTTCATCAATGATCTCAGGAACATGCAGGAACTGGCACACATTCTGGCCGAGAGACGCAAACAGCGCGGAGCTATTGACTTTGAATTATCAGAAACACACGTTGTCGCCGATGAAGCTGGCCGACCCTTGATTATTGAACCCTATCCGCTCAGTTTTGCCAACGGCATCATCGAGTCGTTCATGATTGCTGCCAATGAGTTTGTCGCTCAACGGTTTTTCCTGCAGAAAATACCTTTTGTTTATCGGATTCACGAGTTGCCGGATCGTGATAAACTGGCGCGATTTCTGCGTCTGGCATCTTCTTTCGGTGTGCGGACCCGGTTGCGCGGTGCCCCGACCCCCGGGCAGCTGGCTGCGGCTCTAGAGCAGGTCAGGCAGGAACCTTTTGGGACCACACTGGCCGAGCTGCTGTTGCGTTCGCTGGCTAAAGCCCGTTACAGTCCTGATAATCTTGGCCATTTTGGCCTGGCATCCGATTATTATTGCCATTTTACGTCACCGATCCGCCGCTATCCTGATCTTTTCATCCATCGGATCATCAAGTCCAGTCTGCACGCCAAAACAGATAAAAAGCACTTCAAGGCCCTGGCTTCTAATGTCGCTGAACATAGTTCAGATATGGAGCGTGTTGCCATGAAAGCTGAACGGGATTCGACCGATCAAATGTCAGCAATCTATATGAGCAGCAGATTGGGTGAAATTTATGATGGGGTGATTGCCGGTTTTGGGCCTGCAGGCATCTATGTCAGATTGGCGAGTTCAATTGAAGGCATGATTCCTTTTCGCAGTCTGGCTGGCTATTTTACTTTTGATGAAGAACGGATGACAGCAGCTGACAACAGCGGCAGCCAGGTATTCCGTCTGGGTGATCCGGTTGAAGTCCAGGTTGCCCGCGCTGATATTGACCTCCGGCAGATTGATTTTGAACTGCTGACACACCGTGAACGTCCAGTCGGACAACGATATGCAGGCAATACAGCCAGATCAGATAAGACAAAAAAGAACGACCGCGTCAAGAAGACGGCGGCCGGTCATCGACGTAAAATGATGAGAAAAAAACCAGGTGAAACCTTTTCAGATAATAAACGGCTGTAATTTTTGTTTCAAATCTTCGCCGTTATCGCTGTGAATATCAACCTCGATCGGCTGGGTCAGATCCAGACTGAAAATACCCATGATTGATTTGGCATCGACAATGTACCGGCCGGATGCCAGATCGACATCATATGGAAAATCGTTGACAATACGGACGAAATCTTTGACATCATTTATTGATTTTAACTGGACGGTAAACTTTTTCATGTGGCTTCACCTCGTATAAGTACTTACTAACTTGAATTGTGCAATAATTGCTAATAGAATGTCAACAGGGCCGGCTAATCTGCCGGCTAAAAACAGGAGAAACAATGGAAAAAATCAGAGCAGCCTTTCATACATTAGGCTGTAAAACAAATCATTATGAGACCGATGCTATCCGCAAGCAATTCAGCCAGGCAGGTTTTTGTGAAGTGCCATTCGACAGTTATGCCGAAGTTTACCTGGTCAACACCTGCACAGTGACCGGCGAAGCCGGCCGAAAATCAAGACAGATGCTGCGCCGGGCCCGCAAGATCAATCCAGCGGCAATTGTTGTCGCCATGGGCTGTCATAGCGAGTTGGAGGGACGCCAGGATGCTGTCGACATTGTCATCGGCACACAAGGTAAGAGCCAGGCTCTTGACCGGGTCTGCGCCGAACTTGATCTGCGTGGCATGCCTGTTCCTGGCAATGCTATTGAGCATCAGGCAACGACGGCTTCAGCTTGCCAGGATGATTACGAAGAACTCGGTCTGGTCAGTCGGCAATCAGAGACCAGAGCTTATGTCAAGATTGAGGATGGCTGTGATAATTACTGCTCATACTGCACCATCCCATATGCCCGCGGGCATGTGCGCAGCCGGCCGGCCGGCACGGTGCTGGCGGAAACCGCTGCCCTGGCCGCAGCGGGATATCGCGAAATCGTCCTGACCGGTATTCATATCTGCTCTTATGGTGCAGATCATGGCTTTCCCAGCCACGCGGTCATGGATCTGGCCCTTGAAATGGCTCAAGTCGATGGTATCGACCGGATCCGGCTGGGGTCGCTGGAACCTCAATCAGTGACACCGCAGTTTATAAATCTGGCTGTCAAGAATCCAAAGTTACTGCCACATTTTCATCTGTCGCTGCAAAGCGGATGCGACAGTGTCTTGCGACGGATGAACCGGCATTATTCAGCCGAGGACTATCGCTGTGTGGTCAATCAGCTCCGCCAGGCCTATGGCAAGCCTGGCCTGACGACCGATGTCATTGTCGGTTTTCCAGGCGAAACTGAAGATGAACATCGGACCAGCTATGAATTTTGCCGGGAAATCGCCTTTTCGCGTCTGCATGTGTTCCGATATTCCAGACGAGAGGGAACCCGGGCAGCCGATATGCCCAATCAGATCAATCCGCAGACGACTGCCCGCCGCAGTCAGGACATGCTGAGCCTGGCTGATCAGATGGCTTTGACTTATCACCTCAGTCAGGTTGGCCGGCCACAGGAAGTTTTACTGGAAAAACAGCGGGAAGACGGATGCTTTGAAGGTTACTCGCCAGAATATGTGCCCATTCGCCTGGCAGCACGGCCTGACTTGCAAGAGGGACAGATCATCACAGCAACTGGTATTGAGGCAACCCGGGAATTTTTGTTCTGCTGCTGATGAAAAAACATGATTTTCATGATATGATGAAGTTATTAAGAGCGTATTTGCAGCTGGCTAAGAGCGGAGGTGTTCACAACATGGTCGATAATGAGACAACCCGTTTCGAGATGGGTGCCGACAACAGCCGCGAAGCCCGCGAAATCATGCGTGAGGTACTGGCAGCCTTGCGGGAAAAGGGCTACAATCCGGTTAATCAGCTGGTCGGCTATTTTCTTTCAGGTGATCCGACCTATATTACCAACTATAAGGGTGCCCGCGCCGTGATCCGTCGAATGGAACGCGACGAGCTCCTCGAAAATATCATCAAAGAATATATTACCGGTATCTGAGACTGGACACTGCCATGGAACAACGATTACTAGGTAAGACAGGCCTGAAAGTGTCAAGGCTTTGTTTTGGCACGCTGACACTCAGCCCGGCACAGGCCGGATTCTCAGCTGAAGCGGGCGGCGAGCTGCTGGCATACGCTTATGAACGTGGCGTGACATTCTGGGATACAGCGGAAATTTATGATACCTATCCCCATATCCATTCTGCGTTGCGACGATTACCCCAACGCCCGGTGATCAGCACAAAAACCTACGCCTGGGATGCAGCCTCGGCATCGGCAGCCCTTGATAAAGCCAGGCAGGCACTTGATCTTGATGTTATTGATATTGTTCTGCTTCATGAGCAGGAATCCAGTCTGACGCTGGATGGCCATCGAGAGGCTTTTACCTGGCTGCTCGAGCAGAAAGGCAAAGGCTTAATCCGGGCTGTTGGCATTTCGACACATGCGATTGAGCCAGTACTGGCTCTGGCGGCAGCAAAAAGTTCCGATCCGGCTGGCCTGGAGGTCTGGCAAGACCGTGATCCCGGCCCATATCGGGATGCCGATGTGATTCACCCGCTGCTTAACCTGCGCGGCATCGGTCTGCTCGATGGCAGCGCCGCCGATATGGTGGCTGCCTGCGCACGGGCCCATGACGCCGGGCTTGGCATTTATGGCATGAAAATGCTGGGTGGCGGTCATTTGTTGCAAGATTTTGCAGCTGCAGCCGCTTTTGCTCTTGATTTAAAGTTTGCTGATGCCTATGCGGTCGGAATGCAGAGTGAAGCTGAAGTCGATATGAATATTGCACTTTTCTCAGGACAGCCAGTCAGTCAAGAGCTGCTTGCATCAACCCGACAGCGCCAGCGTCGTCTGGCGATCGGCGACTGGTGCACAGGGTGTGGCGCATGCGTGGCCCGCTGTGGTGAACATGCGTTGCATTTGGAAAATGGCCGGGCAGTTGCAGACAGCAGCCACTGCATTTTCTGCGGGTATTGCGCAACTGTCTGCCGTGATTTTTGCATCAAGGTGGTTTGAAGATGAGCCCTGAGACTGGCAAATGGATCGGAATCGATTATGGCGATGCAAGAATCGGCATCGCGGTCAGTGATCCTATGGGAGTTTTAGCCCGCGGACTGGAAACTATCCGCTGGAATGGGCGAGATTCAGCCTGGGCCCTGGACAGGATCTGCATAATTGTTCAAGAACAGCAAGCTGTCGGGATTGTGATCGGTGTGCCGCGCCGCACCGACGGCAAACCGGGTCCGTCTGAGGACAAAGCGCGCAGCCTGGCAGCCGAGCTGCAGAGCAGGACTGGCATCGAGCCGGTTTTGCGCGATGAACGATATACGACTGTGCTTGCTTCACGGATCATGCGTGAGACAGGTATACGTGCCGACCGGCGCAACGCCGTCATCGACCAGATCGCTGCTGAAATAATCCTGCAGGAGTATCTGGAAAGCCGTCGCAAATCTGGCGGGTGATATGGTATAATGGGGAGAAATCTATGCGCCGGCGACCAAAGGCCGCTGGTGCCGGATATTGACAGCCGATTAAGACGGCTGACATCAGGAGGATTATAAACATGTTTGATGAAGACAAAAATAACTGCAATTGCGGTCATGACCATGACGAGGCGATGGACGACGCCTGTGACTGCGGCTGTGGCTGCGGCTGCGACGACTCCGGCGAGAGCGTCATCACGATGACCGATACCGAGACCGGTGAAGAATATTCCTTTGTCATCGCTGATGACTTCGAATTTGAGGATGAGCATTACTGTGTCCTGGTTACGATGGATGATGAGGCCGAACCGGAGATGGTCATTACTCGGGTTGTGACTATGGAGGACGGCACCGAAGGCTTGATGAGCCTTGACGAATCCGAATATGAACGGGTTTACGCCGAATATGAGCGGATCTGCGAGGAAGAAACCGATGAAGACGAGGACGGCGAAGAAGAAGACTGAGCCCGTCGCCCCAGTCCGTGACGACCGGGCTTCTCAGGAGGATGTCCTGGCCGTCCTGGTTGATATTGACAACGGGCATGAGTATTACATGTCATTGATCGATACCTTCCAGATGAAGAACCGTGAGTATACTGTGATGTATAATTACGAACCGGATGACGGCCGGCATACCGACCCCGAGATCATCATTCTCAGAACCGAGCGCCACGCAAGCGGTGAACAGTATTTCCTGTCGGTCAAGAACCGGCAGGAGCTGGACGCTGCTTTCGACTGCTTTTTTAAACGATTTGAAGAAGCCGGCGGGCTTTAAGGGGAGACAGCGATGCAATGCGAAGGGTGTACCCTTTTTACAGCCAAAGACAGCCAGATTTACAGTCAGCTGCAACAGCAAAACCGATCGGAGATATCCGACAATTGTCTGAATAGCCGGGTTGCCTGGAACGCCGGCTTTTATTATCAGAAGGCGATGATTGCCGGCTGCCTGACGCTGGTCAGTGACGGAGGTGTTTTCACGACCCCTCACGTAGCCTGGCCGACGGGGCTGACAAATCAGGCACAGCTGAAGGCGATCATCGATATCCTCTGGAATGCCTTCCAGGCCCGTGGCTGGCCATTACGGCTTATGTACATTGATGAAGCCAACCTGCCGCTGCTGCAGGATCTTCCAGACTATCAGATCCAGATTTCCCATAATCCGGATTATTCCGACTATCTCTATGACGCTGCAGAACTGCGCGACCTCTCCGGCAAAGATTTGCACGGCAAGCGCAACCACTTCAACCGTTTCTGCCGGAGCTATCCTGATTATGTCTACAGCCCGGCTCAGGCATCAGACCGGGATGAAGCTCTGTCACTGGTCAAAGCCTGGTGTGATGAAAAAAAGCTGGACTGCCTGAACCTATGCCTCAGCGATTATCGGGCCATCCGTCAGCTTTACGAGGATTTTGACAGCCTTGATATCCGGGGCGGATCAATCCGCATCGGCGGCCGTCTGGCAGCCTTTGCCCTGGGATCATTGCTCGACGGTGACACAGCTGTCATCCACTTTGAAAAAGCTGATGCGACTTATCACGGCATCTATTCTGCCATCAATAAACTGGTTCTTGATCACGCATTCCCGGAAGTCCGTTATGTCAATCGGGAAGAGGACATGGGCATCGGCGGGCTGCGCAAAGCCAAACAATCTTACGGCCCGATCCGCTTGATCCATAAATATGAAGCGGTCTTGCTGAAAGCTTAGCCTCTGGGAAAGGAGTTTGCTGATGGAATTCGGACACCAGTTTAATAACACCGGCACACCCGGCGTAATGCTGAACAGGCAGCTGACCTGGCGGACATTCTTGATACCGATGTTATTTTTAGCCATGCACCTGTTTTTTTCGACTGTAATCAGTGCTCTTTACATTTTTGGCTATATCTTCGTCCAGGCTGCAATTGGTGCAGCCGACCTCGGCACATTGCTGGCTGATCCATTTGCGCTGTCTGATATTATTGTGACCCATTACCCGGTCATTTCAGCTATCCTTTCAGTCGCTCTGATACCAGTCTGCCTGGTTTACCTGCGTTTAACGGCGCGGCGCGACCCCAGAACCTGGCTGACCGGGAAATTCCGGCCATCTGACATGCTGGCGTCTCTGGCCATGATGGTTGGTGTAATCGGTGTGGTCAATATTTATTTAAACCTGCTGGTATCACTTGGAGAATCCAGTCCGCTGATCCAGAAAATGCTGAACGATTATGAACAGCAGTCTGCAGCGTTCACAGCGGAGACGGGTTATTTCTGGCTTATCCTGGGCATCTCGGTGCTGACACCGGTTTTGGAAGAACTTATATTCCGCGGCGTGATTCAGGGCGAATTGCGCAAAGCCATGCCGGAATGGGCAGCGATTATCATTCAGGCTGTTGTTTTTGCCGCCTACCATATGCAGCCTGTCCAATCATCCTATGTCCTGCTGCCCGGGCTGCTGCTGGGCCTGGCTTATTACTGGTCGCGATCGATCTGGGTGCCGATTGCCATGCATTGTCTTTTCAATTTTCTCGGCAGCGCCTTGCCAATGATGATTGGCGAAAATGAAGCAGCCCTCAACATTCTAGTTTATACTGAAATGGGCTTTATTGTTATTGGCCTGGCTGCCGGTATCTATATGCTGCTGAGCCGGCGACAGGTTAATGCCATACAACATTGAAATGGAGTTTTCATATGGTAAGATTCGATGACAACCTGGCTATTCCAACCGATTATCAATCAAAACTGGATGTCCGTGAAACTGAGATTGCCATCAAGCTGGTCAAAGACCAGGTTGAGGCCCAGATTGCTGATACGCTGAATCTGACCCGTGTTTCTGCGCCGCTGTACGTCAGGCCGGAAACCGGCCTGAATGACAACCTGAACGGTGTTGAGCGCCCGGTCAGCTTTGATATCAAGGATATTGGCGCTCATGTCGAGGTTGTCCAGTCACTGGCCAAGTGGAAGCGGATGGCGCTGGCCCGTTATGGTTTTCAGCCTGGTGAAGGTATTTATACCGATATGAACGCTATCCGCCGCGACGAGGTTCTCGACAACCTCCACTCAGTCTATGTTGATCAATGGGACTGGGAGCTGATCATCACGCGTGAACAACGTATACTGGACACGCTGCAGCAGGTCGTTCTGGAGCTCTATCGGTGTTTACACCGGATTGAGAATCATATCCTGCGTTATTATCCGATGCTTAACCGTAAATTGCCTGCCGACCTTTTTTTCATCACGTCGCAGGATCTCGAAGACCAGTATCCCGGGCTGACGGCCAAACAGCGTGAAGATGAAATTTGCCGTGCAAAACGCGCCGTCTTCATCATGCAGATCGGTGATAAGCTGAAGAGCGGGCAATCACATGACGGACGCGCGCCAGACTATGATGACTGGCGGCTCAACGGCGACTTGCTGTTCTGGAACCCGACTCTGGAAAGGGCCTTTGAAATATCATCAATGGGCATTCGTGTTGACGAAATTTCCATGCGTGAGCAACTGGTCAAATCAGGCTGCATCGACCGCATGAACCTTGACTTCCACCGGATGATCCTGAACGGCGAACTGCCCTATACGATCGGCGGCGGTATCGGCCAATCACGTTTGTGCATGTTTTATCTGGATAAAGCTCACATCGGTGAAGTTCAGTCTTCTGTCTGGCCGGACAGCATGATCAGCACCTGCCAGCAAAACGGCATCGTTTTGCTCTGAATATGGCACGCCCGAAAAGGTATAGCCGAATCCGGAAACGAACTTTTGTCGTGACCGGTATAACCTTGCTGGTCATCCTGGCATCGGCAGGCCTGATATCGCTTTATGCGCTGCTCCAGGCCGGACCGGCTGATCTGGTCACCATCACGATTAATGAAAGTGCAAGCCGATCAGCCGTTCTGGGCAGCGGTGTTTCATTAAGTTCAGCTGAATCTTCCAGCATACTAAGGGACGCCTCCTTTGAACCACTCATCTTCAGGCAGACGTTAACGGTTTACAGCGGTGATGAAACAACCTTGACCGTCTCATCTGAAGATGCCAGTGCCGGCCGCTTTGGTGATGGTTTTTTCAACGGCGCTGCCGCTCGGGTTATGACGAGAACCGATGATGGCCTTGCGTTAAAAAAGACAGCTAATGTTCTCAACTATGGCATTAATCGGGTCGGGGTATTTTCTGAAGTCAATCTGCCTGACGATATGCCATCCCGGCAAGCCATTCTGGCTTTCGCCCGCATGGGTGATGTGACGGTAGCTGTCGGTGAAAACGGCCTGATTATCAGTGATGTCAGCAGCCAGGCGCCTGAAATTTCTGATGCAGGCCTGACAGCTGACCTGACAGGTGTTTGCGCGTCCGATGATGGTTTTTTCGCCTGTAGTGCAAAAGGTGATCTGCTTTTCTCTCCCAATGGCAAAACGTGGCAGATTATAGCTCGTTATCCGGATCTGGTCCTCCGTGCAATCGCAGCAACCGCTGAAGGTTCGTATGTGGCTGCCGGGGACGGCGGCGCGCTGGTTACAGGCAAAGGCCTGTACTCGACGGTTCTGCAACCGCTGGTCGAGACTGATCTGCATGACATTGTCTGCAGCGGAAATTCTTTTGCTGCCGTAGGTGATGGCGGAACGATTCTGACTTCGCAGTCGGGTGTGATCTGGCAAATTGCCAGTCAGCAGGATGATATTAACTGGCTGGCTGCAGATTACCGCGGTGGCCGTTTTGTTGCTGCCGGAACAAAAAGTGCAGTGGCGATCAGTGATGACGGCAATGTTTTTACATTACTGGATTACCGTTCAGAAACTGATGCGGTCGACATCATTATGTTGTCTCGCCGCCAGCTTATTGTTCTTGACCGCGACGGCGGATTTGCCGTGTCCAACGATAGTGGCACAACCTGGCTCAAATCGGTCATTGAAACGGGAATGACCAGCCGAGTCATTGCTCTGGCAGGGAAGGATAAAATTTTGAGTGCCGATCGTGAAGGCAGACTGGGCCTCGCACAGCTCGTTGCAGAGATCCAGCTTGATAGTTCGCTGCGTGAAAGCCAGTATCGTGCCGGCGATTTAATCTATCTGGAAAAATCAGCGCTGACGGTGCCGGATTCGTATTTGTCTGCGGATATCAGCGCAGAAGCATTTCAGGATCCCTGGCCTCATTTTGGCGTCGGATCTGCCAGCAGGGTCAGCAATGAATTTGCGCCGGGCGGTGGCGAGGCAGCAATGCTGCTGTCTGCAGATCCTGATATCGCCGGAGAAGCCTCGATCATATCTCAGCGTCTGCAAAACAGCCGGATCATCGGCGGCAAGAATGCCATCTATGAGGCTGAACTCTGGCTTAAGCAAGCAAATATTGATGACCGCACGGTCCAGGTCTGGCTGACCGGGCCCTTTGACCCGGTCGGTACGACATTCACCAATGTCGGGACAACATGGAAAAAGTATAATTTCACCTTTATCCTGCCAGCGGGAGCCATCAG
>DMJC01000206.1 GCA_003451915.1 Clostridiales bacterium | reverse complement strand
GAGTTGTTCATGAGCTGGTATTTAGGCGGCGATGCAGTAAATGCCTATCTGGCTGCCGCCTGGCATTTTCTGCTGACAGCCATCATCTTTAAAGCGATTTCATTGCTGGCCATGCGTAAAGCGCCTCAGAGCACGGTCACCTGATTAAAAAAACAGCCATAAAACTGAACTGATCAACAGAGCCTGCAGCGGCATACTACGCCAAAGCAGGCTCGCTTGCCTTTCGACAGCGGGATCGCTGCGGCGGGTTCTGAGGGTGATCAGCAGCAGCTCGATTAACAGGACCAGCAGAACGGGCTGAATAGCAGTCAAACCAGCCATCAGCCCAAGCAGGCCGAGAGCTATGCCAAGGCTTTTCAGCCTTTGACGCTGCATCTCCGGCAGGAGCCTGAACATGATCATGACCGCGAATGCCAGCAACCCGAGCAACAGGCCGCCGACGTGATAGACAATCTTTTCTGGCTGCAGTGCGAGCCTGATCAAAATCGGGATCACGGTAAAGATGAAAACACCATCAGGCACATCATGATCATCCCAGCTGATCATCGCCCAGATCAGAAATCCGCAAAAAGCGAGCACGGAAACCGTCAGCATCAACAGAGCGGCTTCGAAAGCCGCGACCGGCCCCGGCAGCCCGGTCAGCTGAGCAAGCCAGGCCGGCAGTTCCAAAACACCTGGGCGGTAAATGGCAGCGGCCAGTGCGAAATATATCCCGGTTACAAGTTCCACACGCATGTAACGGGATGAGATTGGCTTCTGACAATAACGGCAACGACGTCCGAGCAGCAGATAACTGAAAACCGGCACCAGATCCAAAGGCCCCAGGTTATGTTTACAATTAGGACAGAACGAATGGCCGTGCACGATGGTCAAACCCGCTGGCAGACGGTAGATGCAGACGTTAAGAAAACTGCCGATCAGAAGCCCGGGCATGGCTGCCATGAAAATCCAGAATCCGATTAAAAATGGATCAGTCATTCAGTCAATACCCTCCCTGATGCTAACCACTCGAATGTTCGGCGGTTTAGGGACATTTTAGCACATTTGTGCCAGACATAAATAAAACACATATAAGATCGCTGAAAAACCCGCTTTTTCTGTGACTCTTGTTCCCTTTACATTCCATGACCCTTGTGCTAAAATTTTGTAGCATTTGCATATCAGGCATTGATTGCCTTTTGGGAGGAATATAAAAATGGCTTCAACGATGGAGAAAAAGGAAAACAACGTGGTCGTGCTGACCATCGATGTACCTGCGGCTGATTTTGTCGACGCGCTGCAGCGCTCATTCCGCAAGAACGCCGGACGCTTCAATGTACCGGGTTTCCGCAAGGGCAAAGCCCCGATGCAGATTGTCACCAAATACTACGGTGAAGGCGTCCTGTATGATGATGCGATCGATTTTGCCGCAACACCGGCTTATACCGCCGCGATTGCCGAGCATGGCCTCGAGCCGGTTTCCCGCCCGGATATGGATATCCTGGAGATCGGCCGCGAAAAGGGCATAAAATTTACGGTGACTGTGACCGTCAAACCGGAGGTCACCCTTGGACAGTATTTCGGCGTTGAAGCTGTAATGCCTGAAGTTTCAGTCAGTGATGACGATGTTGAAAAGGAGCTCAGCCGCGTTCAGGAGCGTAATTCCCGCATGATTCCTGCCGAGGACCGCGCAGTGATGAACGGCGACACCGCCAACATCGACTACGAGGGCTTCCTGAATGGTGTGCCCTTCGAAGGCGGCAAAGGTGCTTCCTATGATCTGAAGATTGGCTCCAACTCCTTTATCCCGGGTTTTGAAGAGCAGCTCATCGGCCACAACGCCGGCGAAACATTTGACATCGACGTGACTTTCCCTGAGGACTATCACAGCGAAGAACTGAAAGGCAAAGCCGTTGTATTCACCGTGACGGTCAATTCAGTCAAGACTCGCGAATTGCCGGTTCTCGACGATGAGTTTGCCAAAGATGTCAGCGAATTCGACACCCTGGCTGAGTATCGTGAAAGCCTGAAAACCAAGCTGCTGGAAAATGCAACCAAACGGGCTGAGGGCACTTTTGAGGACAACGTCATTGAGACTGTGGTCAACAACGCGACTGTTGACATTCCGCATGTCATGGTCGATAACGAGATCGGCCATATGCTTGATGAACAGCGCAATTCCATGCGCTATCAGGGCATCGAGCTCGAGCAGTACCTCCAGTACATGGGCCAGACGATTGATTCATACCGTGAACAATTGCATGAACCGGCTGAGAAGCGTGTCCGTAGCCAGCTGGTCCTTGAGGCAATCGGCAAAGCTGAGAATTTCGAAGTAACCGATGAAGAGATTGAAGCCGAGATTGAACGCATGGCTGCCATGTACAATATGAAAGCCGAAGATCTTAAGTCTCGCTTCGCCCCCGGTGAGAACAGCTTCGTCCGTGACAGCGTTGTGCATCACAAAACCATTGATAAGCTGACCAGCTCGGCCATCAAAGTCGCTCCGCCGGCTGCTGATGCCGCTGTCGAAGCAGAATAAGCGTTTACAAAGAATTCACAGTTTGTTACCAGCCTTTGACGGACAGATTCAAATAAATATATAATAGTAGATAGGGGAGCTGTTGCAGGGCCCCTATCGGTTTATGAAAGGAGCAATACATCATGAGCTTAGTACCGATTGTCATAGAACAAACCAACCGCGGGGAGCGGTCCTACGACATCTATTCACGCCTGCTCAAAGAGCGCATCATTATTCTGAGCGACGAGGTCAATTCGGTGACCGCCAGCCTGATCACCGCCCAGATGCTGTTTTTGGAGGCTGAGGATCCGGATAAGGATATCCAGTTTTATATTAACAGCCCTGGCGGCGAGGTTAGTTCCGGCTTGATGATTTACGACACAATGCAATACATCAAGGCCGATGTGCAGACCATCTGCATGGGCATGGCTGCCAGCATGGGTGCTTTCCTGCTGGCTGCAGGCGCACCGGGCAAACGTTTTGCCCTGCCCAATGCCGAGGTTATGATCCACCAGCCTTCAGGCGGAGCGCAAGGCCAGGCGACTGATATTCGTATCGCTGCTGAGCATATTTCGAAAATGAAGGATCGGCTGAACCATATCCTGGCTGAGCGTTGCAAACAACCTTATGAAAAAATCGCCATTGATACCGAACGCGACAACTGGATGTCAGCCCAGGATGCGATTGCCTATGGCATTATCGACAGTATTATGGAGAAGAGGGCCTGATCATGCCAGATAACAGCGACAAGAACAAAGGGACAGGTAAAGGCGGCAGCAGAGGCGGCCGGCGTACCGGCAGCGGTGACGGCAGTGACCCTTATGCGCCTGTCAACTGTTCCTTCTGCGGCAAGTCGGAAAACCAGGTTGTTCGCCTGATTGCCGGGCCTGGCGTGTTCATCTGCAACGAGTGCGTAGCCCTTTGTGATGAAATTCTCAACGAGGACTTGAAACCTGTCCTGGCCAAAGACCAGTTACCGGATATGATCGACCTGATGTCACCCCTGCGGATCAAAGAAGCCCTTGATCAGTATGTAATCGGGCAGGACCGCGCCAAAAAGGCATTAGCCGTAGCCGTATACAACCACTACAAACGAGTTTTTGCCAATAGTAAAAACACTGGTCGCAGCAAAGATGCGGCAGCTGACGATGTTGAACTGACCAAAAGCAACATCATGCTGCTGGGTCCGACAGGCAGTGGCAAAACGCTGCTGGCCCAGACTCTGGCCCGGATTCTGGATGTGCCGTTTGCCATCGCTGATGCGACTGCGTTGACCGAAGCCGGCTATGTCGGCGAAGATGTTGAAAACATTCTGCTCAAGTTAATTCAGAATGCAGATTTCGATATTGAACGAGCCCAGCGCGGCATCATTTACATCGACGAAATCGACAAAATCGCCCGCAAATCGGACAACCCGTCAATCACCCGCGACGTCAGCGGTGAAGGTGTGCAGCAGGCGCTGCTGAAAATTCTCGAAAGCACCATTGCCAATGTACCGCCGCAGGGTGGCCGCAAACATCCGCATCAGGAGTTCATCCAGATTGATACAACCAACATCCTCTTTATCTGCGGCGGCGCCTTTGACGGGATGGACAAGATCATCCAGAACCGTATCGGCCAGAAATCGATCGGCTTCGGGGCAGTGATCGAGAGCCGCAAGGAGAAGGATATCGGTGAGCTGCTTGCGCAGATCATGCCGCAGGACCTGCTGAAGTATGGGTTGATACCTGAATTTGTCGGTCGCGTGCCTGTCGTCGTTTCACTGGAAGGGTTGAATGAAGAGGCGTTGATCCGCATTCTGCAGGAACCCCGTAACGCCTTGCTCAAGCAGTACAAGAAACTGTTCGATTATGACGGTGTCGAACTGGCATTTGAACCGGAAGCCGTTCAGGAGATTGCCAAACAGGCCCTTGCGCGCAATACCGGTGCCCGTGGTCTTCGTGCGATCCTTGAAGAGATCATGCTGGATATCATGTTTGACATTCCATCCCGTGATGATGTTGCCCGCTGCATCATCACGAAAGAAAGCGTCATTGAAAAGAAACCGCCGCAAGTCATCCTCAAGCATGAAAAGATTGCATAATATTTATCGTTTATAAAAGAACATTGTCGCATTTCAACTAGCTTTGACAGCTTTTGTCGAACGAATGGCACCCGGAAGGGTGTCATTTTTCGTTATGCTGTTGCTATCGAGTTTGACAGGGGTGCGATATGGAAACAGGTCAGATCATTCATCAGCGCTATAAGCTTGCCAAGCCATTACAGACGGCGTGGCTGGCCGATGACCTGCTTGGCGGACAGCTTTGTCTGATCCGCAGGGCAAGAGATTTTGTTGATCAGTCAGTAGCTGAATGGCTGGGTTGTGTCTGGCATCCCGGTCTGCCACGTCTGTTGGAATGCCTGGACCGCGACAGTGCTGATCCGCTCTTTGTGTTTGAATATCGTGATGGCCAGCCGGTCAGTCAAATTGCTGATGAGGTCACGAACCGTGAGACACAAGCCAGATTAGTCTCAGTAGCTGCCCAGGCCGCGCATATTTTATCTTTTTTACACCAGCAAGGTGAACAGCCGATTCTGCATCTGGACATCAAGCCCGATCATATTCTGGTCGATGAACAGGATCAGGTTTGTCTGATTGATTTTGGTGCTGCCCGGAAAATGACAGCGAGCATAAATTCTGAATCTGCCCAGGACCTGCCTTATCAGGCTCTGACGCCGATTTATGCCGCACCGGAGCAGATCGCCGGCCGTCCATGTGCCGGTAGTGACTTGTTTGCTTTGGGCATGAGCTTGACAGAGCTTTTAACCGGTTATTCACGTGCGATCTGCCGCAGCCAGCCACTTGCTGATATCACCGCGGCATTACCTGCCAGCCTGCAGCGAATCATCGGCCACTGCCTTCAGTCAGATCCTTCGAAACGTTATGCTGATGCAAACGAACTGGCCTGTGACCTGGAGAGAGCCCGGGAAGATCTGATTAACGACAAATCTGAATGCGTCGATCCGGAAATCAGCCAAACCGGGCATTCATTTGATGATCAACAGTTCGCCCCGCTGATCTGCATTTGGGAAGGTGCTGAATTCGGCTGTGAACTGGCGGCAATGCTCGGTGAAAACGGGCGCGTTCTGGTTGTTGATGCTGACTTGCTCAATCCACAGGCGGATCTGTTTCTTGGCCAGCAGAAAGATCGTCATTCCCGTGAGGGCTTGTCGATGGACGGGCTTGACTTGGCCATTTCACGACAGCAACGTGGAGATCTGGATATCACATCATTCAATCAGCTGATCCAGACGACCCGTGTGAATAATGTCTATGCCCTGATGACCCGTGCCGGCTTAGAACACTATGAACACTTCGACATGGATTCACTGTTTCAGATTTTGCGCCTGTCCCGCATGACACACGACTGGGTCATCATTTTGTGCAGCCGATTTATTTTTGATGCCTTCACATGCCTGTCAATTCAGGCTGCAACGATCATATTAATACCGCTTGCAGGTGACAGCGCATCATTTCGCGAACGAAAAAGATCAATTGAATATCTGGCTGCTCGACAACAGCTTAATTTGAATAAGGTCAGCTTCGCTGCATTCGCATATGACATTTCAACTGATTTGAGTCCGGGAACACTGGATGAACTGTGCAGCGGAAAACTTGCCGGCTGCATCAGCGAGGTTCGCAGACGGCGCATCCTGAAAAGTGGTGCGCTGCCATATGCAGCAAGTATCGACAGTCTCAACCGGCATGAATACAAGAATCTCATCCGGAAACTGCATCTCAATAATAATTATTCAAAGAAGGTGACTTGATGCCACTTGTAACTTCACATCTTCAATTATCAGAGAAACTCGCCAGCTATCGTGTCGATCAATATCTTCAAAAAATTGATGTACCGTTGGATCTGACCGAAATGACAGCAACCATCTGCAGCCGCATACTTGATCAGGATCCAGGACTGGTTGCTGACGTCGCTTCAGGCAAGGCTGAGCGCCAGGCGCTTCTTTCATTGATCAGCCTGATCAGCGAACGGGAGAATCTCAGATCACGCGATTTTCAATCAGATCTGCAGCGCAGGGTCATGGATTTTCTCTTTGGCTATGGCCCGCTTCAAGATTACATTGTGGATGAAACAATCAGCGATATTGACGGAACCGGTCCTGATGAGTTCTCGTTTAAGGCAAACGGCCGGCGGCAATCCTTGGCTGTCAGCTTCCCAGACATAGCAACATATGACACATTCTGCAAATTGGTGATCATTCGCAATGGCGGTATCATTAATGAAAATGACAGCCACTGCCGGGTCACAGATGAGCGTTACAGATTGAGGATCAATGTGACTGTCCCGCCTCGCAGCGTCCGTTGCGCCTCGATCAGCATCCGCAAGCACAGACGGCAGGCTCTAAGCCTGAATGAGCTGGAGAATGCAGGTATGTTTGATCGGGCGGGCACCGAAATTTTATCGAACCTGGCTTGCTCGGATGTTTCTGTTTTGTTCTGCGGAAAAGGTGCGGCAGGGAAAACGACATTATTGCGCGCTTTTATCCGTTCAATGCCAGTGCTCGAAAGAGTCTTGATCGCCGAAAGTGACTGCGAAATCTATCCTGAGAAACCCTATTGCCTGGTCCAGCGTATTAAAAAACCCAACGAAGGCGGCAGACCGGTCAGTCTGCGGGACCTGGTGGCTGATGGCCTGACAATGTCTCTCGACACCTACTGCATTGGTGAAATTGTCGGTGAAGAAGCATTAGAGTTCATGAGAGCTGCTTATTCAGGGCATCGTTGCCTGGCAACCACTCATGCCAACAGTGCTGCCGACGCACTAGACCGGCTGATGACCCTGGCACGTCCGGCAGCTCGCGGTGAAAGCGAACGCTTGATGCAGAAGATGCTTGGAAAGAGCATTAAGTATATCGTCTACATGAATAATTTCAAAGTAAAACAAATCCTGCGAGTCTGTAATTTTTCAGAATGCGAGGGGGAATATGAATTTGCTGAAGTTTGGCCATCACAGCAAGATCAGGAGACAGACACTGCAGCTGGTGTGCCTGCTGTCACG
>DMJC01000227.1 GCA_003451915.1 Clostridiales bacterium | reverse complement strand
GCTTTACGCAGTGCGACAGGTTTTATCCGCCGTGAAATCACCAGTCGAATCCGTTTGCGGGTTTCGCCGGAACTGCACTTTGTCTTTGACGATTCAATCGAACGCGGCATCCGGATGACCCGTCTGATTGATGAAGCCATGGGAAAAACTGCTGGTAACAAACCGGAAGGACTGGATGATCATGAGTGAAATCATCGATCGGATCGCTGATCGATTGATGTCCGCTCTTGATAAGCCGGGTTCGGTTTTTCTTTATCCGCACATTGGCATCGATGGCGACGCACTCGGATCTGCCCTGGCGCTGGCGCTCGTTTTGAGCCGGATAGGCGTGCCTGTCCGTCTGCCGCTCGATGAAGATATTCCGGATCGTTTGAATTTCTTACCGGGATTAGATCTGATCGAATGTTACCGCGAAGATCTCCTTGAAAGCTTCAGCCGGGACCAGCAGCTGGCCATTGCCATTGATTGTTCTGACAGTGAACGCGTCGGGCGCCGTCGGGCGCTCTTTGACCTGTCACCGGAAAAAGCTGCTTTGGACCATCATGTGTCGGGTGGCGAGTCGGGTGACCTGCGCTGGATCGATCCCTCTGCCGCGGCAGCGGGTGAGATCGTTTTCGACCTGATAACACGACTTGAAAAAAGAGCGGGCAGACGTCTTCATGACGAAACAACAGAAACATTGCTGATGACGGCGATCATTTCGGATACTGGCGGATTTGTCTATTCAAACACCACAGCCCGCACTTTCCGGACGGCTGCCAGCCTGATGGATGGCGATATCAATCTCAGACGGATAACCTATCAGCTCTTCGACATGACCAGTCAGGTCAGAATGCGGCTGATGGGCCGGATTTTCACGGATGTCCGGTTCAGTCACGAAGGCCGCCTGGCTCTGGCTCTGGTCGGTCAGAATCTTTTAGCGGAACACCAGGCAACAGATGCTGATCTCGAGGGCGTCATCGCCCATTTGCGTAATGTAGCCGGCGTTGAAGTGGCTTTTCTGATCCGGGAAATTGACAATGACCTTTTAAGGGTGAATATACGCAGCAGTGACAGCTTCAACGCGGCTGATTTTGCTCAAAATTACGGTGGCGGCGGTCACCCGAAAGCAGCGGGCCTTCAACTGCGGAACATGAGTCTTGATGATGCCGCCCGAATGATAGTTGACAAGGCAGGTGAGTGGTTATAGGCAGACCATTGGCCAGCGAGTCCGGCCTGATCCTGATCAACAAACCCCGCGGGATAACGTCTTTCGGGGTTGTTTCTCGTTTGCGAAAACTGACCGGAATCCGACGGATCGGCCATACCGGCACACTCGATCCGTTTGCCGATGGCCTGCTGCCGGTCTGCCTGGGCCGGGCGACAGTGGCTGTCCAGTTTATGGATGGCTATGATAAAACTTACCGTTTGGAAATCGAATTCGGCCGGGCAACAGATACACACGATCTTACGGGTTTGACAATATCAGAGCATCAGCTGACGCAGACGGAACAGCAAGAACTTATCCATTCAGACTTTGCCGTTTTACGTGATGCTGTCGGAAATCTTCCGGGAGAACACCTGCAGACACCACCCATGTACTCTGCCGTTAAAATCGATGGCCGCAAGTTGTATGAGTATGCCAGAAAAGGCCAGTCAATTGAAAGAAAAGCCCGGCAGATCAAGATTTATTCGGCTGATCTCGAAGATGTCTCATTGACAGATGGCATCTTGCGCGCATCGATCCAGATCGAATGTTCAAAAGGCACATATATCCGTACCATCGCCGACGATCTGGGCAGACACCTGGGGTTCGGTGCACATGCCCGCAGCTTGACCCGGCTTCGCTGCGGCCCATTCAGCCTTGAGCAAGCGTTCGATCTGGCTGATCTGGAAAACAGGCGGAACAACTTTCCAGATCAAATGTCGTTTGTCTCCCATTTAAACAATCAAGGTTTGTTGCTGCCGGTTGAAAAAGCTTTCACGGATTTTCCGGACATCACACTGCCTGAAACCGCAGCGATCCGACTGATTAAAGGCCAGTCGCTGCGACCTGGCGAAACCGGCCTGCCTCAGACTGACTGGCCGCCAGTCGGTGTTCGTACGGTCATTTACAGCCGAGGCAGCTTAATTGCTGTGGGTTGTCTGTTGCCGGCAGCCGATGGTGATCTTCAATTCAAAACAGAAAGGGTGCTGATAGATCTTGCAGATTTTCAACAATCCTGATCAAAAACCACAGCGAATCGCACGTGGTGTCGGGCTGGGTTTTTTTGACGGTGTTCATCGCGGTCACCTTGAACTGCTGCGGACGCTGGTATTCGAATGCCGTCAGTCCGGTTTAAGTTCCGCTGTCTTTACTTTCCCTGACCACCCGGAAGCCATACTCAGACCTGACGAACCCTTCGAAGAATATCTTTGTGACCTTGCTGGCCGGCTGGCCTTGCTGGCAGACTGCGGGCTTGATGAAACGCATCTGCAGCCTTTCGATTCAGCTTTTGCCGCCATTGAGCCGCTGACCTTTTTACAAGAGATTTTGTTTGAACGATTGCAGGCTGCGCTGATTGTTGTCGGCCATGATTATCGGTTCGGCCGTTTCGGCGCCGGTGATGTCCGACTGTTGCAGACCTGGGCAGCCGAACACGATATCCGGGTGATTGTTGTTGAAAAAGTGACACTCTATGGCGATCGCATATCCAGCTCACGAATCCGCAATTTAATCAGCAGCGGAGACATGGCCAGGACCAGCAGCCTGCTGGGCCGACCTTACAGCCTGAGCGGCTTCGTCGTCAGCGGCCGGCAGCTGGGCCGGCGCCTGGGTTTTCCTACAGCCAATTTCCCGGTTGACAGCCGCTTTGCCTGCCCTGCTTACGGTGTCTATGCGACCCGGACATCTGTCGGTGATCGCGTTTATGACTCGATTACCAATGTCGGACCGCGGCCGACCGTAGAACAAGAAGGGGTGTGCCCGATGGTCGAGACCTACCTCTATGACGCTGACCTGACTCTTTATAATCAGAATATCCAGGTTGAATTTCTGGAAAGAATCCGCCCGGAAATGCAGTTTGCTTCAGTTGCCGAGCTCGGCGAACAAGTCAGCGCGGATTTGCTGGCGGTGCGTTCATGGCATGAGCAGGCTGAACAGTGTCATGTCAAAGCCAAAGTCCAGAATATTCCATTGAACGTGTTGTCATCACGCCGATTTGCCCAGGCTAGCCTGCAATTGATTTTTCTGGTCCCGCTGGAAAAAAGACGATCATCTTGCATGGCACTGCTGCTGCGAATCTTGACAGCCAGCTGCCGCCGCTACCCGACACGTACTAGCATGGCAGCAGCTTTGGACAATCTTTATGGCTCTTCAATCGAAGCCCATCTGGAAAAACAGGGAGATCTGCAAGCCATCTCACTGGCAGCCGAAGGCCTGATGCGCTGGACCGACGGTTCGTCACCATTTGGCGAAACCTGCGAGCTGCTGTTTGATGTGCTTCTGGACCCGCTTGTTGATGAAAATGGTCATTTTGATCCTTCTGTTGTCGAGACAGAGCGACAGAACCTGTTACTCGAACTGGCAGCCCGCGAAAATGACCGGGCGAAATATGCTTATGATCGATGTCTGCTGTTATTTTGCGGCGATCAGGTGCAAGGCTTATCACCGATCGGCGACAAACAGTCTCTGGAAGAAATCAGCCTGGATGAATTGCGCGAAGCTTATACTTGTTTATTGCAGCAGACCAGTCTTTCGGCATACCTCGGCGGCCACATCGACAGCCAGATTTTTGAGATCTGCCTGCAAGGAATAAAGCGGCTGCCGCAGACAAGCCGGCCAGCCTATCGCCCGGCTGTAAATCCTTCACCTTTTAAGCCGGCAGCACCGACAGGCCATGTCGAGCACAAGACTGTCGAACAGGCCCGGCTGGCACTGGCATACAGTGGCCTGCCACCCTATTTCAGCCATCGCACGATCATCGCTTCTGTCTTGAACAGCATGTTGGGCGGTGACGTTCACTCACTGCTGTTCGAAGTAGTCCGTGAGCAAATGGGACTGGCTTACAGCGTATTCTCAATGAACCAGCGCAGCTTGTCAGCTTTGTTTGTCCTGGCCGGGGTCGCTGCCGACCAGATCACAGCCGCACTTGATGCAATCCGGCGGCAGTTGGCTGTTTTGTCAGCCGGTGATTTTGATGCAACTTTGCTGGAGAGATCACGCCAGATGCTTGAAACCAGCATTTTGTCTGTAAACGATGATTTATCTTCAATGATGGCGCAACGCATCATCGGCAATCTCTATGGCCGGAATATGACTCAGGAAGAATCAATCAGCCTGCTGAATTCGGTAACCCGGGATGATATCCGTCTAATGGCAAGCCACCTGCAGCTGGCGACCTGCTATGTCCTGTGCGCCCCAGACCTGCAACCTGACCTGAGTGTGGCCGGCCTGCCGTCCCAGGTTATCAATGAAAGCGAGGTGCAGCCATGACTGCTGGCTTTATCCGTCATGAACGCCAGGACCCGCTGACTGGTAAAGTGCTGAGGACCTATCGCCACACTTGCGGCCTGATCGTCAAATTCATTCCCCGGCCTGGCTTTGCCCGCAAATTTGCCGCGGTCACCGTTCCTTACGGATCGGTACATGTCAAATTCAAAGATGAACAGCAAATCTTGTCGGTTCCAGCCGGCACAGCCCATTTTTTAGAACATTGCGTGTTCAGCCGCGACGAAGGCGGCGGGCTGCTGGGCAAGCTGTCAGCGCTCGGAGCATCTGCCAATGCTTATACATCACATACTCACACGCTTTATTATTTTTCAGCTGTCCGGCATTTTGATGAAGCTCTGGATTCTTATCTTGACGCGATCCTCAATCCCTATCTGGAAACTGATCGGGTTGAAGCTGAACGCCCGGTCATTCTGTCCGAGCTGGACCAGTATCATGATGATCCGGAAACGCGCTGCTACAATAGCCTGATAGAAAACCTCTACGAAAACCATCCTGTCCGTCTCGATATCGGCGGTACAGCGGAATCGGTTCAGGCGATCACCAGTGAAGATCTCAAACAAGTCTGGCGGAATTTTTATAAGCCTTGCCGGCTCAGCATGACCCTGGCTGGTGATCTGGATGAGAATCTGATCCTGCATAGTCTGCAAGACCGCCTGAATTCATGGACCGGCAGCCAAAAAAACAGAGCGATGCCGCTCTTGCCAGATGAACCGGCTTTCCCGGCACAAAAAGAAATCACACTGCATATGGATGTTTCCACACCATCATTCCTCGTCGGGATTAAAGATCCTTTGATCTTGCCCGGTCAGGAGATGAACGGCCGTGACCTCGTCGCCCGGCAGCGTGCTGCCCGCTTGCTGCTTGATACTTTGATATCACCCGTATCGCCACTGTTTGACCAGCTATACAGTCAAGGGCTGATCAATGATTCCTTCGGGTTTCATTATTCTTGCGAAGAAAACTTTGCTTTTCTGGCTTGCGGCGGCGAATCCACAAAGCCGGAAAAAGCAGCAGAAGCCATCAGAAATGGTCTGATCAGCTATTTTAATGCCGGGATAGACAGCAATCTTTTCGAAATCCAAAAAAGAGCTGCAGCCGGTGACTTTGTCCGTTCACTTGATTCTGTCGAACACAGTGGGATGGTCCAGGCCCAATGCAACTTGCACGATATTGACCTCTTCGATTATCCGGAAATCTATGATAATATTGATTGTACAACTGCCGGTGAGGCCATGCGTTTTCTCGCTGATCCGTCATGTTATTCGACAGCTATATTACTGCCAGCGGAGGTGACCTGAACCATGACTTATGATTATCTCGTCGATTTTCCCGGACTAGGTATCCAGGATATCCAAATCAGTCGCATAGCATTCAAACTTTTCGGCATGCCAATCTACTGGTATGGACTTTTGATCGCTTTTGCCATTATTCTGTGTATGCTTATGGCTATGCGGCAGGCTCCGAAGTACAGCCTGAATTCTGAAGAAATCATGGATACTTTCATAGCAATCATTCCCTTGATGATCGTCTTTGCCCGGCTGTATTATGTCGCTTTTGAGTGGGAATATTATGTCGAAGACTGGAAGATGATCTTTGATACCCGGCAAGGCGGTCTCGGCTTTTACGGCGGGGTCATCGGCGGCGCACTGGCTATCTGGCTGGTTACCAGAATCAAAAAGATCAAAATTTCAGCTCTGCTCGACTTCCTGGCGGTTTATGTCCCGCTGGGCCAGGCTATCGGCCGCTGGGGCAATTTCTTCAACCAGGAAGCTTTTGGCAATAACACTACTTTACCCTGGGGCATGTACAGTAA
>DMJC01000166.1 GCA_003451915.1 Clostridiales bacterium | reverse complement strand
TTTTTTTCAAGCAGAAGACGGCATACGAGATCAGCCTCGGTCTCGTGGGCTCGGAGATGTGTATAAGAGACAGGCCCTTGAGAGTCTGAAAGCGTCGTTTGGTACGGCGGTGGTTCCATTTGCCTTGCCGATCGTCAGTGACGGTAAAATGACCGGCGTTATCGATGTGATCGACGAACAGGCTTTTGCGATCGACTGCAAAACCTGTGCAGCCACCCCGATTGCCATACCGGCTGCCCAGACTGCGGCTGTCGCTGAAATCCGCGATGTTTTGAATGAAATGGTCGCAGAGACAAATGAAACATTAATGGAGAAATTTTTCGGCGGTGAGTCATTCACACGTGACGAATTGCTGTGTGGACTGCGCGCTGCTGTTGCCTCCGGTTCATTATATCCGGTATTTGTCGGATCAGGCACCCAGAACTGGGCGATCAGTTTCACGATGGACCGTATTGTCCAATACATGCCGGCACCCGCTGATATGCCTCCCGCGTCGGCTGAGTCACTCGATGGCCAGGCGGTCGAGGTTGATCTGGACCCTGCTGCCCCATTGTCAGCATTTGTTTTCAAAACCATTGCTGACCCATTTGTTGGCCGCATTTCGATGTTCAGAGTCTATTCCGGCACACTCAAAGCCAACAGCACAGTTTTCAATCCACTGAAAGAGAAGGAAGAACGTGTCGGCTCGTTATTCATGATGGTCGGCAAGAAACAATTGCCGGCTGACCAGATCGGCGCGGGCGACATCGGGGCTGTAACAAAACTGCTCGTAACCACGACCAACGACACGCTGTGCGACAGCAGCCGTCCCCTGGTTCTCAAACAGATCAAATTCCCGGTACCTTGCCTGTCGCTGGCTATCGTGCCCAAGGTCAAGGGTGAGGAAGACAAGATCATGACCGGCCTCAACAAGCTGAAAGATGAAGATCCGGTCTTCTCGGTCAAAAATGATGCCGAAACTCATCAGATGGTCGTTTCCGGTCTGGGTGAACAGGAAATCGATGTCCTGCGCAGCAAGCTCAAATCCAAATTCAATGTTGACGCCACCCTTGAGGAACCGCGTGTGCCCTATCGGGAAACCATTCGCAAAAAGGTCAAAGTCCAGGGCAAGCACAAGAAACAGTCCGGTGGCCATGGCCAGTACGGTGATGTCTGGGTTGAGTTTGAGCCTGGCGAAACCGAAGGTCTGACGTTCGAGGAGAAAATCTTTGGCGGCTCGGTCCCCAAAAACTTCCATCCGGCGGTTGAAAAAGGTTTGCAGGATGCTATTCTCAAAGGTGTCCTTGCTGGATACCCGGTTGTTAATCTGAAAGCGACACTGGTTGATGGTTCCTATCACGATGTCGACTCGTCAGAAATGGCTTTCAAGCTGGCCGCCCGCCTGGCATACAAAGCTGGTCTGCCGCAAGCCTCGCCGGTTTTGCTTGAACCGATCAGCACGGTCGAGATCCACATCCCCGACACTTATCTTGGCGACATCATGGGCGATATGAACAAACGCCGCGGCCGGATCATGGGCATCAATCCGGATGGTGAGGAGCAGGTCGTCTCAGCTGAAGCACCAACATCGGAAATGGCTAAGTATGCGACCGATCTAAAATCTATGACTCAGGGACGCGGCTGGTACACCATTCAGTTTGCCCGCTACGAACAAGCTCCGCAGCTCGTTGCAGACAAGGTCATTGCCGAGGCCAAACATCGGCTTGAAGAGGATGAGGAATAATATTCAATATTTTCTGAAATTAAAGGAAGGGGCCGTCGCACAGCCCCTTTTTTTATTTTGCGGTCGGCAGGCCGGATAGTGTGGCAATCAGTCGCTCAAGCCTCGTCATGACATCCTGCCGGTTGCGCAATGATGCAGGGATCTGCTGGATGACATCATCAAAATAATAGCTGAGCGAATGCAGAACATTGCTTTCGTTCAGGGCAACAGTAGCGGCAGGCTGCAAAAAAGGGCCGGTCGGTGAAAAGAATGCTGTGATATTTTCTTTAAAAGTGATGTTGATGCGCAAGGAATTGATAACTGAGCTGTCTGGTGCCAGGTAAAGCTCATAATTTGGAAAACGCTTCAGCGTATCATAAGTCTGTCTGAGCCAGGCAAGTGTATCGACATCACTGAGCCAGGTTGGCTTATCAGAGAAGATTTCACAGCAAGGCAGCGTGGTGATCCCTTCTGACTGGATGCTTTCAAAGAGTGATAAGGGCAAGATATCGATAGTCGATTCTTGATCGAGCCTGTTGTAAAAATCTTGCTGCTGCGCAGCCAGCAAGCTGATCAGCTTCGAGACCGGCAGATCACCAGGCGCGTCATGGACATAACGGGACAGCAAATCAACAGGCAGGCAGCGTATGTTCAGCAAATGCCGAATGCTGCTGACAGCAGCGGGTTTTTTGCTTTGCTCGCTGACATACTCGAAGTAAGATCGGGTATTGTCACGGCCAAATAAAGTGAACAAGGGGCGACACTGTGACAGATGAACATTGAAAAGGCGCATGTTCTGTTCAACGGTCAACGGATCATCAAAACGGTAGGTCAAGTCATTGCCGGTAAAATCAGCAAGCGTGCTTGAAAACAGGGCAGCATGGCCGCGCACGATCATGTAAGTCTGACGGATGCGGCGATCGCCGAATCGAGGGTAATAATAGGAATTCATCTGGCCGGCCATATGCAGGGGAATCCAATAGGCCAGCATGCCCATGATCTCGTTGATCCGACGGGAGACAATGTGGATGATCGTCACTTGGTGCCCCTTTTCGACAGCCTGGCGTAACAGTCGGGTCCACAGCGCGGTATAACTGGCATCTTCGGTCAGCCAGCGCATATCATCTTCACTAGTCATGAAAAAATCCAATGGCTGGTCAGACTGTATAATCTGATAGAGCATGTTAAGTGCTGCCTGACGTCGGCCAGTGCGGCCTTCAAAGATCTCGTAAGAACTTTTCTGCCCCGGGACAATATCCGGCTGCCAGCCGGTATCTATCTGAAGCTCGGCTCCTGGCATGCCGCTGGCGACGGGCGTTTTAGGAGCAGACTGAGCAGTCCCGGCCAGGATATCAGCTATATTGGTAACCAGACTGACCGACTGAGCCAGCTGTTCAGGCTGTTCGTCAGGCTGCGGTTCAGGGGGTTCTTCAGAAATCAGCCAGTCAGCCAGAATGTGAACCCGGCTGGCCTCGTCAGGTGTCTGGCCGGCCGGGATGCGGGCAATAATGATT
>DMJC01000287.1 GCA_003451915.1 Clostridiales bacterium | reverse complement strand
TTTCTCGGAACGTTCGTCCGATGCATTTTACCGGATCAATGACGCCGCGGTTCGCCAGGGCAAGGTCGGACTCTGGTATGGCACACAGTCTCAGCTGATCGGCCGGCTGGATGACGGGATGGATCTCAAAGCAGGCATGGTCGTCTATGGCGCACGCCAGCCGATCAACAATGTCTATGGACCTGAAGAACATCAGAATATAGAACCTTATGTCGTGTACCAGCAGGGCCGCGAATCCTCTCGCTGGATTATCACTGACAAAATGAAAGAAAAAGACATCATCCCGCTGCTGACCATGCTGGATTACCTTTATACAACCGAAGGTGCATTACTGGCGACTTTAGGACTGAATAAAGCCCAATATGAGGAAACACAGAATGAACTGTATACCCGGTATGGCCTAACCGAAGGGTCTTATTACCGTGTTCCCGATGCAGAGGTTCGCGGAACCAAAATCTATGCATTTGTTGACACGATTCAATACGATGGCGGCATGCTGAACAATGCTGTCCATTCCAACCGCTTTTTCATGATGGATGCTCAGTCACTCTTGCTGATACGAGGCACCGAGGCTTTGCTGAACAGTCTGGACCAATGGATCTGGTATGTAGACAAGGGTCTGATCAAGAGTGCAATAACCAATCAGATCACGCCGGATGAACAGAAGATAATTACCAAGACCCAGACCTACATCAATGAATTTATGGCCAAATCAGTTCCGCCGATGATCAAGGGTGAAAAAGATCCGTTCAACGATGCTGACTGGCAAGCTTATGTCAAAGCTCTGAACAAGTACAGCCCGGATAAGGTGACGGCAATTTATCAAGAGAAACAAGACAATTTAGGGTGATCAGGAGGCAACATGGCACATTGGTGGGAAACCAATCCCTGGCGGATGGTACAGACGAATTTTCGTGAAATTGATATGGCGGATGTTGATGCCGGCCGTTTTGTCGATGATCTGCTCGATCTGAATGCAACGATTGTCACTTTAAATGCCGGCGGCATCATCGCCAGTTATGAAACACAGCTGCCGATTCAGCCCCGCAGTGATTACCTGCAAGGTGACAGCCTGCTTAAGCTGGTCAACAAATGCCACGAAGCCGGTATCAAGGTCATTGCCCGTATGGATTTTTCCAAAGTCCGGCTGGCGTTACATGAGCAGCACCCGGAATGGGCATACCTGGACAAGGATAAGAAAATCATCAATTACAACGGCTATGTCAATACCTGCCCAAATGGGAATTATCAGCAGAAGCATATCTTTGAAATCCTGCAGGAAGTGTTTACGACTCATCCGTTTGACGGCCTGTTCCTGAACATGAGTGGCTTTCTGGCCATAGACTACAACGGCGTTTATCACGGCCCCTGCCACTGCGAAAATTGCCGACAGAAATTTTACAGCCAATTTGGTGCTGAATTGCCGCAAAAGGACGATTTTCAGGATCCTGTCTATAAAAAATACGCCCTTTTCAAACAGTCGGTCATCAAAGACCTGAATGACCGCATTTATCAACTGGTAAAAGAAATCAATCCTGAAATCGCGGTTAACGGTTATGATTATTGGCGCACGGAGTCCAATACTGACATCAACAGGCCACCCTGGGTTTACAGCGCGGCCAGTAACTCGCGAGTGGTCAGCGGAGCTCGGCATGACCGGCCGTCGGATAATGCCAATGTCGATTTCATGGGTTCCCGCTATCGTGATATCTCGGTATCGCCGGCCCTGATCGAGCTGAGGCACTGGCAGAACCTGGCAAATTCGGGTTGCCTGAGTTACTTCATCATGGGTCGTCTGGACAATCATGCCGACCAGTCATCTTTTGAACCGACCCGGAAGGTTTTCCAGTTTCACAAAGACCATCAGGAACAGCTGACGGGGCTGGTTTCTGCTGCGCGCGTCGTGGTCATGCGCAAGGATATCTGGCCGAATGATCAGGAGATCAATGGCTGGATCAGGGCCCTGACTGAAAGTCATCTGCCATTTGATGAAATGCTGCTGGCCGATCTGCTAGGGCTTGACTCGCTGAGCGGGAAGGACGTAGTTATTCTCGGTGAACTGAAGCTGCTTTCAACCCGGCAGGCAGCTATTTTTGACGCGTTCGCCCAGGCTGGCGGCACAATCGTGGCTACCGGCGAACCTGGCCTTGCCGCTACAAATTCTGAGATCAGCGACCGGCCGGCCTTGGCTTGCCTGGGGATCCGCACGGTCCGCGAAGTCAGGCGCAATCTGATGTCATCGATGTTTATGATCGGTGATGAGGAAAAAGATCTGTTCCCGCACTGTCGGCTGACACCCTACATCGCACCGGGCGCCAGTCTGGTGCTGGCCGATTTTGCGGAAACTGTCAAAAAGCATTTGAAACTTGTGCCCGAGCATCCGTTCGGACCGCCTGAAATTTGCTACTTCAGCGAATTTTCACAGGAACCGGGGGTTACGGTCAACCCGTACGGGCAGGGGTACGGGCTATATATTCCATGGCTTGCCGGCACCTTTTACAGCCAGATCGGGAGCCAGAATACGCTGTCGTTCATGCAGGATATTCTGTTTTCGATCTGTGGTCTGCCGGACATGGCGCCGGATTTGTCCCCGATGGTCTCGGTAAACATTGACCGGAAGGGCGATCAGACCATCATTCAGCTGGTCAATAACAGTGGCTGCTTTGCCAACAGTTATTTCCCTCCGCTGCCGGTCCAGAAAATCAGATTAATTCTCGAAGGATTCACCAGCCCGGTGCACATCAGTACCTTGCGCGGCGCTCAGGTCCTGTGGCAACAAGCTGACGGCAAGCTGCAGATTGAACTGGATGTTCTTAAAGATTATGAAGCTGTGCTCATCAGCGATAGTCTCATTCAAAATGCTTCAAAATAAAGGATTCCGACTCATCCAGGATTTGCGCTGTTTCAGGTGTGCCGCGCCCGGTTGCACCAAATGCATGAAATGTTCCTTCAACGACAATCCAAGTAATCTCTGCTCCAGATGCAATTACTTTATCATAGAGCAGTTGAGCATCTGTCGACAAGGTCTCACGTGCGTCTGAAGTCAGGAAAATCGGCGGGAAGCCATGATAATCGCCATAAATGGGTGACAAGTCAGGGTTCTGCAGATCTGTTGCCTCGTCAAAAAGCAAACCCTTTAAAGCCTGATCCACATCCTTGCCGATGATGATATCTTCAGTGTCCAGATCTTTTCGGTTTATATCAGCTACGGTGACGACAGGACTGTGCAGGACGACAGCAGCTGGCAATTTTACTTGATCGCGCATTGCTCGCAATGTGGTAACCAGACTGGCAGTTGCGCCCGCACTTTCACCGGCCAAAGCAATCTTACTGCCGGGATAATTTGCCAGCAAGGCTTTGTAAACTGTGTAGCAATCATCTACGCCAGCCGGGAACGGGTTCTCGGGAGCCAGACGATAATCGACCGTGACAACACGGCAACCTGTTTCAGCAGCCAGATAGGATGCGATTCCGCGCGAACCTTTGGCTGAGCCGCAGACAAATCCACCGCCATGTATATACAGGATGATGTTATTCGAGCGCAGTGTGTCAGGTGAAATCAATTCCAGATGAACGGGGCAAATGTTCAGGTCGGCGAAGGCCACGCCCCGAGCGATCGGAAAATTTGCGTACCCGGCGTCCATTGTTGAGCGCACTGACTGATAGTCGATTTTCCCGCCCATCGGGCTGGCACTGAACACCAAGCCAGACTGGGCTGACATCATTTTCATCGCTTCAACCGTCATTTTCATTTGTATACTGGTCGCCTGTCTAAACAATCGTGTCATATTGAATCTCTCCTTAAAATCAACTTGCCAGAAATCAGAGACGTGAAATCAACAATCGTTGATTTCACCTCGACATCATTGTATGATGGTATAAGGCAAGCGTCAACTGATGGTTTGCCCAAGACAACAAAATAATGAAATGATGTTGTTTTTATTCAGATCTCACCGGTTTTGAATGAGGTTTTATAGATCGTCAACAAAGCCGAGAACAAGCATTAAAGACATTTTCTCGGAGGAGCAGACATGAATAAAAAAGTTGAAAAAACCAGACGTAAGCTCCGGGAAGCACTCTTGGCCCTCATTGATAACAAAGATCTGGATCAGATCACGGTGTCAGAACTTTGTGCCAAGGCAAGGATTAATCGGACCACCTTTTATAAATACTATGCGCTGCCGGTCGATGTCCTGCGCGAATATTTTCAGGAAATCAATGATCTGATTCTCGGTCAGATCCAGGATACGACCACTGCATCAGCCAGCTTGGATATACAGGCCAAGATGCTTCATGTTTGTCAGGTTTATTATGACCATCAGCAGCACATGCGGATTCTTGTCAAAAATATACCGGATATCATGCCGCAATTTTCTCAGGTGATCTTGCAGACGAGGGTCGGCGAGATTCGTGAACTCAGTTTGATCTACTTCATAGCTGGCGGGGTTACCGCAATGATCCTTCAATGGGTGATGAGCAGCTTTGCCCTGTCACCGCTGGAAATCAGCCAGATACTGACACGTTATATTGTCCGTTTGCTGTCTGCTGAGACGAAGGATATCAGCGGCACGCAAAATTGACAGTGATCGAGTCGATAACCTGGCCATCAAGCATCAGCTCGGCTTTGGCAATATAGAGGCAGGGATCATTGACCTCGTCCTCAAGACGGACCGGGTCGATCAGCAAAACGGTCTCAGCATAGTCATGCTCACACAAAACAATGGTTTCATCATAATCTTCGATACAAAAACGCACTTCCGCCCTGGGCGGCGCATACTCCAGCCAGACTTTCAAGCTGACTGCCGCGCTGCCGTTCCTGAACTGAACACGAATCTGCAAACTGCCGGAACCCAGCAGTCCGTGGGCAAACCGGGCTTTGCCGCCTCTGATCGGTTTAGTTTTTTCACACATAAATAATCAGCATCCTTCATCAGGTAACTGCCACC
>DMJC01000044.1 GCA_003451915.1 Clostridiales bacterium | reverse complement strand
CATCTGTGGGTTGGTGCAGATTATCTACCCAAAATCAAAGGCAAATACACCAATGCACCCGGACAATTCCCGTACGATATGGATGATTTTGCCCTAATAGATGGCTATTATTCGATCACCATTGAAAATCCACCAAGCGAATTCTATGTTGCTGCTCACGCGGTCGTCAGGATGTATGAAATCATGGACTGCTATCATGATCAAATCTTTCTGATCCCAACATTGAAGGGGCTGTTCAATTCTGGACAGCTCCTTCGATTATTATCAACTTTTTGTCAATAGCAACTTAGCAGCGTATAATGTGTCTATAAACTCCCCCAAAATTATCACATGGGAGATTCATAATATGAAACGGTATTCAATTTTACTTCCTTTATCCCTGTTGCTGATTATAACTGCATGCTCAAAGCCACAGCCAACTACACAAATTTTTAAACTCGATCCTCAACCGTGTTTTTTGGCTGCAGGAGATGCCCATACGATTGTGATTCGATCATCTGAATCGGTTTTTTCAACTGGAAGATCAAACGAAGGACAACTTGATTTGGAAAATTTCAAAAAAATAATTGCTCTTGCCGCAGGAACGGGACANNACACGTTAGGATTGAATTCAGATGGTCGTGTCGTTGCTGCAGGCTGGAATGAGTTTAATCAGTGTAACGTAGAACTCTGGGCAGATATTGTCTCCGTCAAAGCAGGTGGCGCCCATACTTTGGGTTTAAAATCCGATGGTACAGTAGTAGCTGCCGGATCTAATATATACGAGCAAACTAGTGTCAAAGACTGGAGCAACATAATTGCCGTTGCAGCAGGCAATGCTCATTCTGTCGGGCTACATGCTGATGGCACCGTCATTGCAACAGGATGGAATGAGCACGGCCAATGCGATGTTTCCACCTGGACTGATATAATTGCCATTGCCGCCGGTGGCGCTCACACAATCGGACTGAAAGCCGATGGTACGGTCGTAGCTGTCGGTTTAAATGATGAAAATCAATGCTCCGTTCAAGATTGGCAAAATATAATATCGATCGTATGTGGCGGGGGTCATTCAGTTGGTATAAAGTCTGATGGCACAGTCGTCGCGGTCGGCCGCAATGAAGAAGGTCAATGCGATGTCTCTGACTGGACCGACATCGTTGCCATCGCTGCTGGTAATGCTCATACCGTCGGCATTCGAGCTGATGGCACAGCCGTGGCTACTGGTATCAATAACTATGGTCAATGCGACGTTGACGACTGGAAAGATATAGCACATAAATAAACTCTAACCCATCTTCGCCGGAGGTGACAGTCATCAGCGAACAACCACCCATCATACCTAATGATCAGCCAGATACAGAGTTCCAGAATCAACAAGATAATATCTGGCGACGAATAATCGTTCGTTTCACTGCTACTTTTCTTTTGCTTGTCTTCTTGCTTTTTATTGCCAGTTCACTACTTCCCTTCTTTGGCCTACCCTCGCTGGACTTTATAATGGATTCAAGAGAGCTTTCCCGTGACCCGAAAATCAGTGCCTATATGGCAGCAGTATCTGCCGTCAATACTGACCAACGCAGAGGAACCGGCTTCAATATCGACCCTTCAGGACTAATCATAACTAACTATCATATTGTCGAAGATGTAGGGCTCATCAACTTGCGCTTGAGGTCAGGCGAACAATATCATACTAGCGAGTGGCTGTCTCTTCCGGAATCTGATCTGACATTTATCGATATCGAGGCAGAAAGCCTGCCCTACCTGACACTCGCTCAAAACCAGCTGCCACAGCCAGATGACCCGGTGATCATCATCGGCAATCCCCTGGGCTTTTTTTTGATTGTCGGACGTGCAACGGTGATTGGCACAGCCAGAGTAGCTGGACTGGGTGCACCAGTCCTTGTAATCAAAGGACCTGTATACAAAGGGCACAGCGGCAGTCCGGTCATCAACTCCGAGGGTCAGGTCATTGGCATCATCTTTGCCGCAGCCACAGAAACAACGGGGGACGAGACTATTGCTTATGCAATTTCAGCCGAAGAGATCTTTCGGCAGTTAGAAGAAAATATAATTAATACTTCACTTCCAGCAAAATAATCCCGATTGAATATCAGAAAAACTCGATCTCAATCTTTTTTGCCTATACAAAACCTGTAATATATGTTACACTTTTATATAACCTGTTATCCATCTCATCACAATATGAAAGAAGGATCGCCTATGAAAGTTCTAGGTCTCAACTTTGGCCGTGATCGTCAGCAGTGCGAGTCGTACCTGGTCAAAGCTCTTGAAGGCGCTGCGGCGGCCGGCGCGGAAACCGAGCTGGTCCGCATGTGCAATCTGAACATCAAACGCTGCATTGGCTGCGGCTCCTGCACACGCGGCTGGATCAAAGAAGGCAAACAATGCAAATGCATTCACAAAGATGATTTCCAGGCGGTCATGGAGAAAATTCTCGACGCCGATGCGATCATCGTTGCAGCGCCGGTTTATGTGCTGGCACCGACCGGCATGTTCAAGGATTTTGTCGACCGCATGGGGCCGGCGCACGACTTTGTCGTCATGTACAACACCAACATCGAGCGCATCGCTAAAGGCCAGGATCCGATCGACCCGCGCGCGCTCAAGCGCAAATATGTCGCCTATATCTCGGTCGGTGGCGCCCGCGTCCAGCACTGGGTGTCATTCGGTCTGCCGACCATGCAGACCTTCGGCTTCCCGATGCACATGAAAGTTGTCGATCAGCTTGACATTTATGGCGCTTACGGTTCACCGGCCCGAGCCCAGATGTTCGCCGAGCGGGCCACCGAGCTGGGCGGCAATGTCACAGCTGCCATCGGCCAGGACCCTGATTCACTGGTCTGGCCGGCTGAACCTGGCACCTGCCCGGTCTGCCACGGCAATCACCTGACCATCCTCGGCACCGGCACGCAGGTGGAATGCCCAATCTGCGGCATAACCGGCGAAATGGCCATCGTCGACGACGAGATTCAAGTCACCTTCAGCGCAGAACAGCAGTATCATTCACGCTTGAACTGGGGCGGTCTCGAAGATCATTACAACGAACTGCATGTCGAGCCGGCCCGGCGGGCCGTAGCAGCGGCAGCAGCGGCAACGGAGTGAACAAAGCTATGAAAATACTGGGACTCAATTTCGGCCGCGTCAAGGGCGAATGCCGCAAATACCTCGATATCGCGCTCCAGGCCGCGCAGGACGACGGCGCTGAGGTCGAACTGATCAATACCATCAACCTCAACATCAGCCGCTGTATCGGCTGTGGAGCCTGTTCGCGCAACAGCCGCGAGAAAGGCCAGCAGATCCGCTGCGTGGTCAAGGATGATTACCAGATGGTGCTCGATGCCATTCTCGACGCTGATTCGATCATCGTGGCCGCGCCGGTCTATGTCCTGGCGCCGACCGGGCAGCTGAAAAATCTCACCGACCGGATCGGTCCGGCTCACGACAGGGCAGCTGTCGTTAAAGAATATTACAAAAGAGTCGACCCCGTTCCCGACCCGGCTGACCCGCGTTTTCTCAAACAACGTGATGAGTGCGGCATTGTCGAACCGCTCGACCCGCGTGTCCTGAAAAAATGGAAAGTCGCCTATATTTCGGTCGGTGGCGCCCGCGATCATCACTGGGTATCGCTCGGCCTGCTGCAGATGAAATTCTTCGGCTTCCCGCTCAACATGCATCTCGTCGACGAGCTTGACATCCATGGCGCACACGGCGACAGCCCGCGCGTCCAGATGTTCCGGCAGCGGGCAGCAGTGCTGGGGCACAACATGGCTGCAGCTCTAGGCAAACACCCGCGCGACATCGCCTTTTGCGGCGATGACCTCGGCATCTGCCCGACCTGCCACGGCCGCATGATCACGGTCACCCGCGGCACCAAGGTCGAATGCCCGCTCTGCGGCATCACCGGTCAGCTGAGCATCGTTGACGGCCAGATCAAGGTCAGTTTTCCGCTTCACGAGCAGGATCGCTCACGCCTGGCATTCGGCGGCCTGCTCGAGCATACCAACTACGGCAATCTGGTCAGCCCGCCCCGCCAATAATTTTTGTTGAATTTCGTTCATTTTTCTGAAACAAATAAGACCGGATATGTTACAATAATAACAGTCCGGTCTTATTTCATATCATTATAATCGGGAGGAAAAAAGTCATGAAAAGATCTTTAGCCCTGGCTCTGGTTCTGCTCCTGCTTCTGCCTGTCCTCGCCCTGACAGCCTGTGGTCCGCAAAAGTACGAGATCGCGCTGGTCACTGACGTCGGCAACATCGATGACAAGTCCTTTAACGAGGGCGCCTGGAACGGTGTCAAAGCCTATGCCGAAGCCAACAAGAAATCATTCCAGTATTACCGTCCATCTGAAGACTCAACCGCAGCCCGTGTCGAGACGATCAAAGCAGCCATCGACAAAGGTGCCAAAGTTGTCGTCTGCCCAGGCTTCCTCTTTGAAGAGGCCATCTTCAATGTGCAGGACACTTATCCCAACACCCAGTTCCTGCTCCTCGACGGCGTACCGCACAATCTGGATTACTCTGTGTTTAAAACCTCACCCAATGTCCACTGCATCCTGTATCAGGAAGAGCAGGCCGGTTATCTGGCTGGCTACGCCGCAGTCATGGAAGGCTACACCAAGCTGGGCTTCCTGGGCGGCATGGCTGTCCCGGCTGTTATCCGCTATGGTTATGGCTATGTGCAGGGCGCTGAAGCCGCAGCCAAAGCCAAAGGCCTGGCCAAGGGCGATGTCCAGATCAAATACTGGTATTCCGGTGTCTTCCAGCAAAGCGATGAAATCAAGACCAAGATGGCCGGCTGGTATACCGAAGGTACCGAGGTTGTCTTCTCTTGCGGCGGCGGCATCTATCTGAGCGCAACCGCAGCAGCTGAGGCCGCCGGCAAGAAAGTTATCGGCGTTGACGTTGACCAGAGCCTGACCGACAAAACAGGCACGATCATCACCTCAGCCATGAAAGATCTTACCGAATCCGTCAAACTCGCCCTGACCTCTCTTTACAAGAACAGCGGCAAATGGGACGCCGATCACTCCGGCAAGACCGCTAACCTGGGAGCCAAGGACGATTGCGTCGGCTTACCGACAGCCACCTGGAAACTGACCAAGTGGGCCGTTGCCGATTATGAAGCCTTGTTCGCTAAACTGGTTGACGGCAGCGTCGTCGTTGACAACTCCAGCGATGATAAAGTTCATCCGGTAACTGAAATCGTAACCGTCGACTGGCAGAATTGACCATTTTATGCATTTGTCTCAATTGACTTTCTGAGGAGGGCCGGCCATAAGGCCGGCCTTTCTCCAAGCCGGGAGGTATCGGCATGAACGAGAGCGATTATGTCATTGAAATGCTTAATATCACCAAGGACTTCCCGGGCATCCGGGCCAATGACAACATCAACCTGCAATTGCGCAAGGGCGAGGTCCATGCCTTGCTGGGTGAAAACGGCGCTGGCAAAAGCACCCTGATGAGTGTCCTGTTCGGTCTTTATCAGCCGGAAAGCGGCACCATCAAGAAAAACGGTGAAGTCGTCAAAATCGCCAATCCTAATGATGCCACAGCACTGCACATCGGCATGGTCCATCAGCACTTCAAGCTGGTCGAAGTTTTTTCCGTGCTGGATAATATCATTCTCGGTGTTGAACCCAATCAGTTCGGCGTCCTGAAAAAACGTGAAGCACGGCAGAAAATCGTCGAGCTCAGCCAGCGCTACGGCTTGAGTGTCGATCCCGATGCCCTGATCGAGGATATCTCGGTCGGCCAGCAGCAACGCGTGGAAATTCTGAAAATGCTCTACCGCGAAAACGAAATCCTTATTTTTGATGAGCCGACCGCGGTACTCACTCCCCAAGAGATCAAGGAACTGATGGACATCATGCGCTGCCTGGTTGCCGAGGGCAAGTCCATTCTAGTCATTACCCATAAACTCAACGAAATCATGGAAGTCGCTGACCGTTGCACCGTCCTGCGCAAAGGAAAATACATCGGCACAGTTGATGTGGCAAAGACAACCAAAGAAGAATTATCGAGCATGATGGTCGGCCGCCAGATCAAATTTGAAGTCGATAAGCAAGATATGCCGACCGGCGATGTTGTTCTTAAGGTTGAGCATGTCACTGTTCCTTCAAAGCTTCACAAAAACAATGCCGTCAAAGATGTCTCCTTTGAGGTCCGTGCCGGTGAAATCGTCTGTCTGGCCGGTATCGAGGGCAATGGCCAGAGTGAATTTGTCTATGCACTGACCGGTATCGAGAAAACCAGCAGCGGCCGCTTTGTCCTGCAGGGTCAGGATATCACCCGGGCACCGATCCGCCAGCGTTCGAAGCTGGGCATCAGCCACATCCCGGAAGACCGGCACCGCTATGGCCTGGTCCTCGATTTTTCATTAGCTGAAAACCTGGTTCTTCAGCGTTATTGGGAGCCCGATTTTCAGAACAAAGGTTTTATCCGCTTTGATGCTGTACGGAAATATGCAGATTGCCTGATCGACCAGTACGATGTCCGCAGCGGCCAGGGTGCAGCCACCATCGTCCGCAGCATGTCAGGCGGCAATCAGCAGAAAGCGATCGTCGCCCGTGAAATCGACAAAAACCCGGAATTGCTTGTAGCCATCCAGCCGACCCGCGGCCTTGATGTCGGTGCGATCGAGTATATCCATAAACAGCTGGTCGCCCAGCGTGATTCCGGCAAAGCTGTATTGCTCGTCTCGCTCGAGCTCGATGAGGTTATGAACGTTTCCGACCGTATCCTGGTCATGTACGAGGGTGAAATCGTCGGCGAATTCAAACCCAAAGAAACCACAGTCGAAGAACTTGGCCTTTATATGGCGGGCGCCCGGCGGGCGAAGGAGGTCATCGCATGAAACAATTCTGGCAAAAGCTTCGCCTGAAACCAGGCTTCACCAGCGTGCTGGCCTCACTGGCCTCGATCGGCATCGGTCTGATCGCCGGCCTCATTCTCCTGTTATTTTTCGATGCCTACAATGCCCCCTACGGTTTCAGCCAGATCCTGTTCACCGGTCTGACATCAATTGAAAAGGCTGCCAAGGTTCTCTATCAAACCGCCCCGCTGATCCTGACCGGCTTGTCCGTCGGCTTTGCCTTCAAGACCGGCCTCTTCAATATCGGTGCCACCGGCCAATACCTGATCGGATCCTTTTTTGCTCTTTACAGCGCCATGATTTTTAAATTTCCCTGGTGGGCCGCGCTGCTGGCTGCCGTGCTCGGCGGTGCGCTCTGGGGATTCTGGCCAGGCCTGTTCAAGTCACTTTTCAATGTCAACGAGGTCATCACCTCGATCATGTTCAACTGGATCGGCCTTTTCCTGATGAACCTTCTGCTGGCTAACATCCCGCCGATGCTCAATAATTACTACGGCGGCACCAATGCCGAACGCACAGCTAATCTGGCCGCCGCCAATCCCACGGCCATCATCCCCACCTGGGGGCTCGACCGGTTATTCGGTTCACCGTTTATGAATATCAGCATCTTCCTCGCGATCCTGATGGCTTTGCTGATCCATGTCATTCTCAACAAGACGACCTTCGGTTTTGAGCTCAAAGCCTGCGGTTACAACCGCAATGCCAGCATCTACGCTGGTATCAACGCCAAACGCAACATTGTGCTCTCCATGACCATTGCCGGCGCCCTGTCCGGTTTCGGCGGCGGCCTCTATTATCTCAGCGGAACAGCCCAGTACACACTGGAAAAAGTGCTGCCCGCCATGGGTTTCAACGGCATTCCTGTCGCCCTGCTGGCCACCTCCCATCCCATCGGCATCATTTTCAGCGGACTCTTCGTTTCCTATATTCAGGTTGGCGGTGACGCGATGCAGCCCGAATTTGTCACAGAAATAATCGACATCATTGTTTCTGTCATTATCTACCTGAGTGCTTTTTCCCTGCTCTTCAAAGGCTACATCGCTAAATGGCTTTCCCGCAAATCAAAAGCCCGCCTGGCGGCGGCTGACAAGGAGGCAAACTCATGATTGGCTGGAATATTTTAGCTGACATCATCAGCTCGACCATCATCTTTGCCATGCCCCTACTGGTTGTCGCTCTCGGCGGCATGTTCAGCGAACGCAGCGGCACCATCAACATCGCCCTCGAAGGCATCATGATCATCGGTGCCCTGGCCAGCTGCCTGTTTCTCTCGGCAGTAGACTTCTCAGACTGGGGTGACGAAAGGCCACTGTTTGCCATGTTCCTCGCCATCCTGATCGCAGCCGCATCCGGCACAGTCTTTGCCCTGCTGCTCGCTTTCGCCTCGGTCAGCCTTAAAGCCGACCAGACCATCGGCGGTACTGCGCTCAATATGTTTGCACCAGCCTTCGCCATCGTGCTGACCTGGGCCATCCAAGGTCAGGGACAGACCACCATCTACATTCCGACCTGGATCCGTATCACACCGGTTTCTTTGGGAATGGACCCCGGTGCAGCTACCGGTTTTCTGGGCCGGATCATCTTTAATTACTTCTTTTTAACCACACCCATCGTACTCCTGCTGCTTGTGCTGACCATCTTTGTCATCTACAAAACTCGTTTCGGCCTCCGGTTGCGCTCTTGTGGCGAACATCCCCAGGCCGCTGACTCAGTCGGCATCAATGTCTACCGTTATCGTTACACTGGCGTGGCCATCTCCGGCCTGCTTGGCGGTATCGGTGGCCTGGCCTTCACCATTGCCGCCGGATCAGGCTTCGAATCATCGGTCGCCGGCTACGGTTTCTTCGCTTTGGCCGTCATGATCTTCGGCAACTGGAATCCTATCCGCATCTTTGGCGCCGCCCTCTTCTTCGCCCTCTTCCGGGTCATCGGCAATTACAGCAGCAGCATCCCCTTCCTGCCGAGCTTTTCCAACATTAAAAGCTCCCAGTACATCTATCAGATGCTGCCTTATGTCGTCACCATGATCCTGCTGATCTTCACCTCCAAAAAGTCCCGGGCGCCGAAGGCAGAAGGCATCCCGTATGATAAGGGAAGCAGATAATAATAGTGAAAAGTGAAAGGTGAAGGGTGAAAGGTGAAGGGTGAAGGATGAAGAATGAAGGATGAAGAATGGCGTCGTAGGCGATTAACTCGCGGAGCGAAATTCATCATCCTTCATTCTTCATCCTTCACCCTTCATTATTTGAATAAGTTCCTGCCATTCTTGCTCAGTCAATTTAAGTTTTGCAAACAAGTCCGGCCTTTCCTGCAAGGTCATCTTGAGCGAGGCCAGCCGCTGCCATTTTTCAATGTTCGCCTGATGACCCGATAACAGAACAGGGGGAACAGATTGACCTTGCCATTCAGCCGGTCTAGTGTACTGGGGATATTCGAGAAGACCTTCCATGTGTGATTCCTTACTGAAAGCTTCTTCATTGGGCAAGACACCGTGAACCATCCGCAGCATGGCGTCGATGACCACGCAAGCTGCCAATTCACCCCCGGTCAGGACATAATCGCCGATAGAAAGTTCTTCATCAACGACACGATCAAGCACGCGTTGATCAATTCCTTCGTAATGGCCACAAAGCAGAATCAGGTGATCATATTCCGCAAGCTCTGCAGCTTTGGCCTGGTTGAAGACCTGGCCGCGAGGCGAAAGGTAAATTGTCCTGCGACGATCTGCAGTAAATTGGCTAGCGGTTTGATGGGCTTGCCATACAGGCTCTGCCATCATCAGCATGCCTGTGCCTCCACCGAAACAGTAATCGTCAACTTTGCCATATCGATTGACCGCAAAATCACGGATCTGGATTGTTTCCAATTCAAAAAGACCGTTTTGCAGTGCCCGCCCCGTAATACTGCTGTCGACCGTCTGGCGGATTATCTCAGGAAATAATGTCAGGACTGAAATACGCATCTCAGGTATTATCTCCGCGGTATACCCCATACAAGCCATCAGGTAACTGCACATCAATCCGGCGCTCTTTGAGATCAACTTGCTTGATGATGATTTTCAAGGCCGGAAACAATAAATCCTGCTGTCCGGGCATCCTGACAACATAAACGTCCTGTGCTGCATTCTGCAAGATATCAGCCAGCTCCCCTAAAAAGCCTCGCTGTTCATCATAAACACTACAACCCAGAAGATCGCAGATAAACCAGGTATTTGCAGGCAAAGATACCGCGTTTTCGCGGTGTACAGCCAGCAGCCAGCCATTTAAGGTTTCAGCCGTTTCACGGGTATCTATACCGCGCAGTTTGATCAAAACCTGCTCTGGGGTGACTCTGGCACTTTCACAACGGGCATCTCTTGAGGTCTTTTCATCGGGTGATAAGAGCAAGCAGTCTGACAGTTCGTAAAAACGGTCGGGATCACTCGTCATCGACTGAATCCGGACTTCACCCTGCAGACCGTGTGCCCGACCGATCTTGCCAATGATTAAAATTGGCCGCAATGGCTTGTTCATCGCTAAATGATGTCGACAACGACACGTTTTCCCTGCCGTGTGGCACGGGCTTTAACGATGGCGCGGATGGCCTGGGCACGGCGGCCTTGTTTGCCGATAATCTTGCCCATGTCATCTGGAGCGACTTTAAGTTCAAGAACAATCGTATGGCCTTGATCGACCTGGTTGATCGTCACGGATGCCGGATCACTGACCAGCGGCCGGACAACTGTCATCAGCAGATCTTTCAAGGCCGTGTCTTCCCGGCTCACTCAATAACACCCGATTTCTTGAGCAGAGAACGGACCGTGTCAGTTGGCTGAGCACCATTAGCCATCCACTTACGGGCGGCTTCAAGATCGATTTTTACTTCAGCCGGATCGGTCAGCGGATTGTAAGTGCCGATTTCCTCGATGAAGCGTCCATCGCGCGGATAACGAGAGTCGGCGACGACCACGCGGTAAAAGGGAGTTTTTTTTGCACCGATTCTTTTGAGTCTGATTTTAACTGCCATGTTTGTTTCCTCCAAATATTCGTTAATTTATTTACTGTCAGAAAGGAAAGCCGCCTCGGCCAAAGCCCAAGCCCTTGCCCATCTTCCTGGACATTCCACTGAATTGTTTCATCATTTTCTGTGTTTCTTCAAACTGTTTGATCAACCGGTTGACATCCTGGACCGTTGTTCCTGAACCTGCTGCGATCCGTTTGCGGCGATTGGCATTCAATAGGTTATGATTCCGGCGTTCTTTGAGAGTCATTGACTGGATGATCGCAACATTACGGTCAATCGCGCGTTCATCGACCTGACTGGCGTCCAGCTTTCGATTGCCCATGCCTGGCAATTTATCCATGACATCTTTAATTGAACCCATCTTCTTGACTTGAGCAAATTGATCAAGCATATCCTCAAGGGTAAACTGGTTTTTACGCAGTTTTTCCAATGATTCCAACGCCTTTTTCTCATCAAGGGAGGCTGTGGCTTTTTCGATCAGCGTAAGGACATCACCCATGCCCAAGATGCGTGAAGCCAGCCGGTCGGGATAAAACTCTTCGATATCTTCAATCTTTTCACCGACACACATCAGCTTGATCGGTTTGCCGGTCATGCGGCGGATGGATAAAGCTGCACCACCGCGGGCATCGCCATCAAGTTTGGTCATGATAAAGCCATCTAACCCAATCTCACGGTCGAAGCTCAGGGCTACATTAACAGCTTCCTGACCGATCATCGCATCGACGATCAACAGTTTTTCGATTGGGTTGACAACCTTGGCGACAGCCTTCAATTCGTCCATCATTTCGGTGTCAATAGTCATGCGGCCGGCTGTATCGACAATCAGGGTGTCACACAGCATATAGCGCGCACGGTCGATGGCCTGGGCTGCAATTTTAACGGCCTGCGGTTCTTCCGGCTGAATAAAGCATTGGACACCGGCTTGTTTAGCGAGTATTTCCAATTGCCGGGCAGCAGCGGGACGATGGACGTCAACCGAGGTCAGCATGGGCTTTTTGCCTTTTTTCTTGAGCATCAGGGCAAGCTTTGCAGCCGTGGTTGTTTTACCGGCGCCTTGCAGGCCGTAAAGCATGATGACGGTAAAGCCGGTTGGTGATACCGCAAGCTTGCTGGCGGTCTTGCCGAGGATATCAATCAAAGATTCATTGACAATTTTGACGATCTGCTGGCCGGGTGTCAGGCTTTGCATGACCTCGCTGCCCTTGCATTTCTCGGAAATCTCGCTGACGAGATCTTTGACCACCTGATAATTCACATCAGCTTCGAGAAGCGCCAAGCGAATCTCACGCATCATGTCCTTGATATCCTGCTCGGTCTCCCGGGTCTTGCCACGCATTCTGGCAACAACCGCCGATAATTTACCTGAAAGACCATCAAAAATGGGCATGTGTTTCCTCCATCACAAGTTCGCGTTCAACTGTTGCAGCTTTTCACGGACTATCGTCATTTCTCCGTTGTCAAGCGCCTGTAAAGCTTCGGCCAGAAAGACTTTCTGAGTTTTAAACCTTGCAGCCAATCCCAGTTTATCCTCAAAACCCATCAGGCTGCCGGTTCCCTGCCGTATCCGGTCATGAACAGCCTGTCGGGTGATGCCGAGATTCTCAGCAATCTCCGAAAGTGACATGTCCTCACTAAAATGCAGTTCGAGAACATCACGTGTGTGATTCGTCAGCAGCTCGCCGTAAAAATCCAGCCAGAGGCAGATATCCGTGCGAGATAGGTTTTGCAGGTCGTTGTCGCGCATATGGGAAGAATAACCTATTCTCGCAACTCTGTCAAGTCATTTTACTTTACACCAACGGTAAAATTGTTTTTCACTCAGTTATTTCTCAGGGAGCAATGATTTGACGAACGAGGCAGGATCAAAATCCATCAGATCCTGCAGGCCTTCCCCCAAACCAGCCAAAATGATCGGCGTGCCGGTTTCGTGGGCAACAGCAATGGCTACACCGCCTTTGGCATTACCGTCAAGCTTGGTAATGGCAATACCGGTTACTTCACTGACTTCGCGGAAAACTTTAGCCTGGTTGACAGCATTCTGCCCGGTCGTCGCATCGATCACCAACAGGGTCTCACACACGGCGTCTTGAGCTTCACGCTGAATGATGCGACGGATTTTGCCCAGTTCATCCATGAGGTTCTGTTTGTTATGCAGACGTCCGGCAGTATCCAGGATCAGGACATCCGCTTTGCGGGCTCTAGCCGCATGAATGGCATCAAAAACGACAGCTGCCGGATCCGATCCTTCCTGGTGCGCAATAACAGGCGTTTGTGTTCGATCCCCCCAGTGGGTCAGCTGTTCGATGGCTGCAGCGCGAAAGGTATCGGCAGCACCCAAGATGATCTTATGGCCATCAGCTTTAAATCGTGCACAGAGTTTTCCGGCAGTTGTCGTCTTTCCGGTGCCATTGACGCCAACCATCAGGATAATATTGAGACAGCCTGGTTTGATCGTCAGACGTCCTGGTTCACCGAGAATTTCCAGCATGCAGTTTTCCAATGTCTGAAGTACAGCAGCCCGTGACGAGTCACCGCTGGTTTTAATGTCAGCCCGTATCCGGCTCATGATTTTACCAGCCGCTGCCGCACCGACATCAGCCTGCACAAGTAAGGCTTCCAGATCGTCTAGCATGTCTTCGTCGAAGAACCCAATCGATGCTGCGATTCTGTTAAAGCCGTCTGAAACAAAATCCCGTGTTTTCTTTAAGCCCTTTTTAAATGATTCAAATAATCCCATGAAATACCTCTCATTCAGATAACTGCATCGACAGGATCCGGGAAATGCCCCTCTCTTGCATTGTAACTCCGTAAAGCCGGTCAGCTGCTTCCATTGTGCCTTTGCGATGGGTGACCAGAATGAACTGGGCATCTTCAGCATATCTACGGATGTATTCTGTAAAGCGGCTGACATTGGCATCATCAAGAGCCGCCTCAACTTCGTCAAGTACGCAGAACGGTGTCGGCCTCAGCTTGAGAATAGCAAAAAGCAAAGCTATAGCAGTAAGGCAGCGTTCGCCGCCAGACAGCAGCATCAGATTTTGCAGTTTCTTGCCCGGAGGCTGCGCCCGAATTTCAATACCGCAGGTTAAAACATCCTGTTCATTTTCGAGGTTTAGTTCAGCCATGCCGCCGCCGAAAAGT
>DMJC01000176.1 GCA_003451915.1 Clostridiales bacterium | reverse complement strand
GTGGTATGTATGATATTCATTGTTGCCAACATTATGCAGTTGTTCATTTATCGACGGCTAAACGCAACCAGAAAAACTCAGATAGAGATTATCAGGCTGCTCTTAAAAGGATTATATTTGCTTAAATACCGCAAAGAGTTGGTATTTAGCAGCGCATGATGAGAAGGACAATCAAATAAAGGGAACGATTGCGGCTCCTTGCTGGGGGGTAAGGGGGCACTTTGTCAAATTAATAATTTTCATAGTACTATATCGGAAGATATGGCATAATATCAGTAAAGGCCGTTAGTTTGTGGCTGAATTTAGGCATAAGCTAAATTGCTGCATAAAGCCACATCACTTCAATTTTAGATAATACGCCGATATTCGACAGGCGTCATCCCAGTTACCTTACGGAACACCTGGCTGAAGTACTTGGCATCCTGATAGCCGACCTTTCGGCACACTTCATAAATTCTGGCGTCCTTGTCGTGTAAAAGGACCTTGGCGTTGTAGATCCTGACTTCGGTCAGGTAATTGAATATATTCAAACCCGTCTCATTCTTGAAAAGCTGACTGAGATAACTCGAATTGTATTGAAAGTGATCGGCAAGGTCGTCAAGATTGATTTCGTCTTGATAGTGTTCATCAATATAACGTTTGATGCTGCCGATGATGGACTTTTTGTTTTGACTTTGTGAACGAACCATCTCATCGATGATTTCATTGTAAATACTCTTGAGCCATGAGAACAGCTGGTCGATGGTCCGGTTCTGCCTGATGACATCTGTTGCAATTCGATTGGCGTCAAAGACCTTGCTCATATCGGCGCCCAGATCAAAGACGAGCCTGAACGTCATCATCAACAACTCATTGCATACTTTATAAATATAATCAGGGGAAATGATTTCATAATGCCCGATATAGCTGGCCAGTTTGCAGATGGCCAGATCAGCTTTGGCATAGTCGCGGTTCTGTACGGCAGCCAGCAACTCCTTTTCAATATTGAATGGATAGGTGAAGGTTATGTTTTCACCCTGATGAATTTCATCAAAAAAGAAGACCTTGTTATTTCCGCCAAGCAACCTGTATTTCAAGGCGATTTCTGCTTCCTTATAGCCTTGGGTCAACTGCATCAGGTCTTTGCTCCGACTGCTGACACCAAAAGTCAATGTTTGCGGCGTTGTCATCTTAATTAAATTTTTGATCCCATTACAAATATTCGATGTGAAATTCTTGCTGATCGGCTGATAGTGTGAAGTTAAAATCAGCATCAGCTTGTCAACGCGCAGAGCGACTGTAAACCCGCACATCTTCTCGGACACCAGCCGATTAATTTCCCCTAGATTTGGAAAATCATTAATGCTGTTGAATTCCATTTGGTTTGACGAGTTCGCCTGGCTATCTAGTTCAGCGACGACAATATAGAACTCGTTAACGATCTTGATGCCCAAAACATCAAGCTGTTCAGCGAGATCGCCATGACGCCGATATGTTCCGGCCAGAATGTCCTGCATCAGTTTGCTGCGAATCACGGGGATTGTCTTTTCAAGTTTTTCTTTAATCCGAATCTCTTCTGTTTGGCGATCCAAGTCTCGTTCAATCGATAATTTCAACTTGAATAACACCTGTTCAAATTCTGTCGTATTAATTGGCTTGAGTATGTAATCAGTGCAACCGTATTTAATCGCCTTTTGGGCCAGCTGAAATTCGCTATAACCGCTGAGAATGATGAAATTGACTTTTGCCCCCATTTCTTTTACCCTACGGATCAACTCCAGGCCATCCATACCAGGCATCTTGATATCGGTCACAACGAGATCTGGTGCGAGCTCTTTGAGCAGGGGCAGCGCGGTCAATCCATTATTGGCGACACCAACAACTTCGAACCCGCTTTTTTGCCAGTTGATTATCTTTTTCAATCCTTTGATAATCAACGGCTCATCATCAACCAAAATTACTTTGAGCATAGTACACCTTTCGCATGTCTTGTCCAGTGTCATGTAAATCAATCATACAATTTCTCCAAAATCATTTCAATTGCAAAAATATCTGTGATTTGTCAAGCAATATACAAAACAATCCAACATTTTCGCGATCTGTTTCATTTATCGTTTGGTGTAAGCCTCAATCAGGGTTCTCATGTCAAGACAACCAAGGAATGGAGAGAATTATGTTTTCGATGCACGATCGTCTGATCTTACGGGATCTGGCCTCCAATGTTCGCGATATCGCATCGCAGGAAATCATGCAAGCAAGAAGAGTCTTGTGGATGAAGCATAACCGTTTGGAAAAGACTGGTCCGTTGATTCTTGTCTTTCCTGAAGGTTCCTGGCGAGAAATGATCAGCGAGGACCAACTGCAATGTGAAGGACAGTCGTCCAGGGCTATTGAGCTTGAGCTGCGCAAACGGATTTACCAGCATCATTTTATCAACGACGACCAACCCATTGAAAAGACCTGGACAGTCTATAAAACCATCAACAATATCAAGACAAAAGGCAGTCTGAGTGTGAACAACTGGGGCCTTGCGGCACGACATTTGACGACTGCAAGTGAGCATGGCGCTTTCGGCTTTGATCCGGTCATCCACTCGGCGCAGGACCTGCAGAAACTTCGGGTTCCAGAACTCAGCTACGACGAGCAAAGCACGATGGAAGAGTTTGAGCTGGTTTATGACCTGTTGGGTGACATCCTCGATGTGCAGCTCAAGGGCCTCGACTACATCAGCTTTCATTTCATGTCAAGTTATTGTCATTTAAGAGGCCTGGAACAGATGCTTTACGATCTTTACGACGAACCGGAAATGGTGCATGAAGCCATGCGTTTTTTCCTGGCAGGCTACAACAACCTCATTGACCAATGCCTTGAGCAAAAGCTGTTATCCCTGAACAACGGCGGCGCCTATGTTTCATCGGGAGGCCTTGGCTATACCGACGAGTTGCCTCGATCAACTTCCTTGCAAGGATTACCCTTCACGAATAACTTGTGGGCTTCGGCAGAATCTCAAGAGATGACCTCTGTATCACCTGAAATGCATGAAGAGTTTGCCATGCAATATGAAAGAAAAATCCTGGCGCGATTCGGCTTGACTGGCTATGGGTGTTGCGACGACTTGACCCGTAAAATGCAATATGTTTTCAAAACGCCAAACCTGAGGCGGGTTTCGATTTCGCCATGGGCTGATATCGATGCTTGTGCCCAACAAATCCAGAAAAAATGCATTATGTCGTGGAAACCCAATCCGGCTTACATCGCCGGGGATTTCGATCTTGATTTTATCGGGAAATACCTTGACCAGTCCATCAAGGCAACAAAAGAGAATGTTCTGGAGATTGTCCTGAAAGACACGCATACCTGCAGTCATCACCCCGAGCGGTTTGGACAGTGGGTCAGCAAGGCCCGAGAAATCATCGGGCGCCATGATTAGCCTAAATTCTTCAAAACATTGCCTAAAGATAACAAACCCTATCGCCTTTGGCCGGTTCTATAATGACAGCATCGGTCATGCAGTTAAATAATTGAATTTTGGGAGTGATTGGTTTTTGAATAACAAGAAAAAAGAATTGCTCGTTGCTACGATGTTTTTTCTTCCCGCCGTTGTGATCTATTCGATCTTTTTTCTATATCCGGTTTTGAGCGGTATTCTCTACAGCTTCACGAACTGGCAAGGTCTTTCAAAGACGATCAGATTTGTTGGCTTTGATAACTTTGTCGAATTGTTCAACGATCGGCTGTTTCTCGCATCGATTAAAAACACCTTTGTCTTTGCTATTTTGAATTCGGTCTTTCAAAATGTATTTGCCTTGATCCTGGCTTTGTTTCTGGATGTCAAACTGCTGGGCCGCAACATGTATCGGGCGATCATCTACATGCCGTCGGTCATCAGCTCGATCGTCGTTGGCTTTGTCTGGTCCTACATACTCAATCCGACGATCGGTGTGAACCAGATCTTCGGCGCCATTGGCCTCGACGGATTCTCCCCGCAATGGCTGGGCGATGTTGACCTCGCTCTTCCGACGCTGGTGTTCGTGACGGTCTGCCAGTCCGTCGGCAGCACGATGGTTCTTTACCTGGCTGGCCTGCAAGATATTCCGGTTGACCTTTACGAATCCGCGTCAATTGACGGGGTCAACTGGTGGCAAAAAATCCGCTACATCACCATACCCTTGCTGGCCCCATCCATCACGATCAGTATGATCCTGACGACAATCTATTCGCTGAAGGCCTTTGAGATCATTTTTGTCATGACCCAGGGCGGCCCCGGCAATGCAACCGAAACGATGGCGACGGTCATGTACCAGTACGCTTTCCGGACGGGACGGTTTGCCTATGGCACGGCTATCGGCGTGATTCTCTTCGTCATCGTACTGATCATCACGGTGTTTCAGCTCAAAATCCTGCAGAAAAGAGAGGTCCAGTATTGATGTCAAAATACATCAAAAAATTTCATATTCTCCATCATATCCCGCTGATCCTGACAGTCATCATCTTGTCCTTCCCGTTATACTTGATGCTCGTCATTTCACTCAAGACGGAAGCCGAGATCTTGAAAGCCCCCTTTGCCTTGCCGCAAACGATCATGATAAGCAATTACCTGAATGCCGCCAAACAGATGAACCTCTGGACAATCTTGCCCAACAGCATCATC
>DMJC01000165.1 GCA_003451915.1 Clostridiales bacterium | reverse complement strand
GACATAGGGTTCTTTGAGGCCGATATCGCGCATGATAGTCAGGCTGCCCTCACCAACAGCAGCACCGACGTCAATTTTACCCGGGCGGATATAGGTCGTTTCGGCTGTCGGCGCGATGACCAATCCGCGAACGGTAGAACGGCCGTCAGCTGCAACGGTCATGCCTTGTAAAGGCCCATTGCTCCTGATGATTGCTGAAATTGAATCATCCGGGTGCTTGAGATCTGCGGCCAGCAACAGAATACCGCTCATCAGGCGGCCGAGCGCTGCCGCTGCGACTGGCGACAGATTATGCAACCGGACAGCTTCACGGCATATTTCAGTTGTCCGGCAGGCCAGGGCCCGAACAGTACCGTTATAGGCTGTCGCGCGAACGATATAATCACTGCCGGGATCTTGGTTAATCATGATTTTCACATCCTTGGTCATTGATGGGAGACAGCCGCCAGTGGCTTGCGAGCGACATAAAAGTGCCGTTCATCATTGTTATGAGCCTGTTTAAAGGTCAGGCTGGCGTGTCTGGCCAGTAATTCAAGGCCAGCTTCAGCCAGCCAGCGGCTGATTAACCTCTGATTATAAAACTTCTCGACGATAGTCTCGTCGTGCCGGTCATATGCGGCATCAGCACGCCGGCTGAACAGGGTCAGCTCCGAGCGGCTGATGCCGCTTGCGGGACGAAATCTGTTTTGCCAAAACAGTGTGAAGTCGGGCATGTCCTGAAAGAAGATCTGGCTGCCCAAGGTTCGCGACAAATGCTTTAAGGTAGCCAGGTCGAAGATCAGCAGGCTGCCTGGGTTCAGGTAATTGGCACAAAGCCGGAAAAGCCGGCGGACCTGAGCCGGACGAGTCAGATGATTGACGGTGTCCAGCAGGCAGACGATCAGGTCGACCGTGCCATAGAGCTCAAATTGGCTGATATCTTGCTGTAAAAACAGACAGCCGGCACTGGCTGGGTCAATTTGCAATGCTTTTTGCCGGGCAGCGTCTAGCATGGCCGATGAAGCGTCGATGCCGATCGGATCATAGCCGCGCCGGGCCATTTCCAGACAAAAGCTGCCGGTGCCGCAGCCCAGGTCAAGCACCAGCGGACGGCCGTCTTGTCCGTCACCCGGACCTGAACGCTGGCTGTATTTTTGTTCGAGCATCAAAATATAATTGGCCCAGACGACCGGATCAATCCCCTGTTGCAGTACGTCGTAAACACTGGCCAGATGTTGGTAGGCAGCCTGCATGGCAGCACTCATTTCAGATTCGTCAGATACTGAATGGCTGCGGCCAGCTGAGTATCTTGTTCAATCGTCAGCTGACTGATCGACAGCCCGGCGACCTCAGCCGGCAGGAAAATTTCCAGATCAGGGGCTAGACCGATTTCTTCGATGCTCTCCCCACTCGGTAAATAATAAAGGAAAATGGTTACATTGATTGCAGAGCCATCAGCCAGTGAATATGTCTGCGTGCCGGATCCCTTGCCAAAAGACTGTTCGCCGATCAGGTAGCCTTTGCCGTTGTCGCGCAGGCAGCCGGAAAACAATTCGGCTGCGCTGGCCGTATTGCCATTGATCAGCAGCGCATAACGCATGGTGTCCGATACACCCATTGATGCACCAGAATCCCAGGATTCCGAAAATTCCTTGCCATTATTGCGGCCCTTGATTGTCGCGATTGTTGACTTGGGCAACAGAAAATCGAGCATTTCAATGACTTCGTCAGCGCGGCCGCCGGAATTGTTGCGCATATCAAAAACGATGTGTTCAGCGCCTTGACTTGTCAAATCTTTGACAGCCGCTTCAAATTGCTTGGCAACACCTTGTGAAAAATCACGGATCTGAACATAGCCGAGGCCATTTTCAAGCATTTTGCAGGATAGCGCAGCGTTGGTGATTTTACGGCGAGTTACCGCAAATTCGACATTACGGCCTTCAGAGGCACGATACAGGACCAGCTTGACGACTGTTCCGGCTTCACCTTTAACAAGTATCGCGACTTCTTCAATGGCATCAATGGCTGTCACATCGGTATCATCGACCTGGATAAAAACATCGCCGGCATGAATGCCAGCTTGTTGGGCCGGGCTGTCGGCCAGTACCTCGGTTATTTCAGCCATGCCGTTTTTATTCATGGTGACCAGCGCACCAATGCCGACATATTCACCGCTCATGCTGGCGTTGAGCTGATCATTCTGTTCTTTGGTCAGATACATGGTATAACGGCTGCCGACTTCGTCAACCAGGCCGCTGGTCATCGCTTCAAGAAGCTGGGCGTCAGTCAGCTTTTCATAATAATTATCACCGAGCAGTTTGAGTACCGTCCTTAGTTTTTGCACTGCTTCGACAGTTTCTTCATCGGTCGCAAAGCTAATATTGTTAGTTGTCTGGCGGTCAGTGTTGATGATGCCGTGCCCGTTGAGAAAAGCATAAACCATGAAGCCGCTGAAAACTGTCATGCAGAAGGTCAAAAAAGCCGCGATCAGGGCTGTCAGCGTGTATTTCCAGAATTGCGGGCGGGCAGTGGCCGGCGGCTGCGGTTCACCGGATGTTGAATAATGCTGGTATTGTTGTGTTTCGCTCATTGAGGACTCGCTTTCTGCCAGGCCGGATCAAGGTCTGGTTACTTGATAAATTTCGCAGGGTCAACGGTTTTTCCGTTGTAGATAACTTCAAAATGCAGATGAGGGCCGCTCGAGGTGCCGGTGCTGCCGCAATGGCCGATTTTCTGGCCGGCTGTAACCTGTTGGCCAACCTGGACAAGGGTTTCCTTCATATGAGCGTACAATGTGCAATATCCATCACCGTGATCGATGACGACATAGTTGCCATAGCCGCTGCCGCCGGTGTTGCGGCCCTGATAGGGATTGCGGACCAGGATGACTTCCCCGTCACGTGACGCTACAATGGGATTGCCATATCTGCCACCCAAGTCAACACCGGTATGCATACGGTAATAATGATAGATCGGATGATAGCGCATGCCATACGGTGAATGAATGACATAGTCACCCGGATATGGCCAGGTCCAGCCACTGCTGGATGGTTTGTTCTGGGCAGCTGCCGTCGCCCGGGCAGCTGCTGTCGCCTGGGCAGCCTGGGTGGCTTTTTCCGAGGTCACCTTTTTCTGCAGTGTGGCCACGAGTGCGGCAATCGCTTCAGACTCGGCCAAAAGGTCGTCTTCAGCTGCTTCTTGCTGAGAAAGCTTCAATTCTGCCTGGTTGAGCTGAGCTCCGGTCGCCGAAGCATCAGCTTTAAGCTTGGCCAGGTCTTCTTTCAGCTGATTGACGACGACCGTCATGTCGGCAGCCTGCTGTTTGGCCAGGTCACGCTTGAGAATTGCATCATCCTTGGCTGCTTCCAGGTCTTCGATCATCTGTTCGTCGGTATCCGCGATGATTGACATGAACTGCAGCGTGGTGAAAAAGCCCTGCAGACTGCGGGCGTTTAAAAAGATCTCCAGAATCGACTGTTTCTTGTGATCAAACATCACACGGACGCGTTCGGCATATTGCGTCTGCTTCTTGGCCAGCACTTCTTCTGATTGGATATAGGCGGTAAAAGCAGCTTCCATTTCAGTAATTGCCGCTTCGAGCTGTTTTGATTTTTCTGTGAAAAGTGCGCGTTGTTCAGCACTGCGCTGGTTGAGCCATTCGAGCTGGCCACTCAGTTTATCAACCTCTTTGTTCAGTTGAGCATTCTGTTTTGCCAGCCTGGCTTTTTCAGCTTCGAGCTCGCTTTGCTGTGATTTGGCCTCGTTGAGTTCCTTCTCACTGGAAGTCAGGGCACAAACACCGGTTGAGACCGGCAGGCTTGCAGACAGGGCTATCAGAAGTGCCAGGACAATCAAGACCAGTCGCAGGCTTGTCCGTAAGCCTTTCTGGTGGTTATACTTATCTCTCAGCATGGCTCGCCTCCTCATACATGAATGTAGCGCCTGACCGATACCGCGCTGCCCAGAGAGCCAACGCCAGCGCCTATTGCCAGATTGATCAGTATGATGAGAACTGAAATTTCGCTGGATGGAACCATGGTCAGAAAATCGGTCGGCTTGGTACCGGCCATTAATGTTGCATACAGCTGGTTATAAGCCAGCATCAACAGGCCCCAGGAAACCAGCGACCCGGTCACGCCGACCAGCGCACCTTCAATGATGTAGGGAATGCGAATATACCAGTTTGTCGCACCAACATATTTCATAATGCTGATTTCCTCGCCGCGGGCAAAAACCGCAACGCGGACCATGTTTGAAATAATGAAAAACGAAATGACCCCCAGGACAATAAAGGCGATCAAGGTGGCGTAATTGACCCAGACAATCGCCTTGCTGAGAAACGACATGACGGTCAGTTCGAGTTTAACCTTGTAAACACCCGGTTGCCCTTCCGCCTGAGCTTTGAACGCTTGTGCCAGATCGGGTGATATCAGCCGGACAGTGTATGTATAGGGTATATTTTCGATCGGAAAGTTCTCAAAAAGATCGGGATTTTCCATACTGGCCTTAAAAGCTTCGAAATTCTCTTCAGGTGTAAACTGCTGGTAATCCTCAACGCTTTCTGATGTTGACAGCCAGTTGTCCATGGCTGACAATTCTTCGGCTGTGACACCGATCGCCATGCTGATTTCAATCGGCGGCTGTTTGCCGGCTGACTCGGTGATATGTCTGGCGTTCATCGAAAAAATCGTAAATGAACCCAGCAGAACCAACATTAAAGCGATCGTGCTGACTGAGGCCAGGGTAACCAGCGGATGGCGGATGATACTTTTAAGGCCTTCGGCAATGGAGTGACGGACCAGGGTCAGCTTCATGATTCAGCCTCCTGATCTGCAGCCATCGCCGCATAGGCTTGTTCAACACTGCAAGGTTTTGCATTAAGTTCTGAAATCCGTTCTGCATTGGCAGTTTCAGGCTTCCCGCCGCGCACTGATTCCGGACGCTGGGTGTAAACTCCAACAGCATCGTCACGCACCAGAAATCCATCGTCGATTTCCACCACACGTTTTTTCATGCGGTCGACCAGTTCACAGTCGTGCGTGCAGATAACAACAGTGGTTCCGCTGCGATTGATTTCTTCCAGAAGTGCCATGACGGCTTCGCTGTTAGCCGGATCAAGATTTCCGGTTGGCTCATCAGCTAAAATCAGCATTGGATTATTAACCATGGCCCGGGCAATCGCCACGCGCTGTTGTTCACCGCCGGACAGTTCGTTCGGACGGGCCTTGGCTTTATCACGCAGCCCGACTATGCTCAGTACAATCGGGACGCGGCGGGCAATTGATTTACGCGAACAACCCACGATTTCCATGGCGAACGCGACATTTTCAAAGACTGTTTTAGTATAGATTAACCGGAAGTCCTGAAAAATCATGCCGATGTTGCGCCGCAAATAAGGCACCAGGCTGCGCCGGATGCGTGAAATATCGAAATCATCAATCAGAACCTGCCCCCCTGAGGGTTTTTCCTCACAGGTCAGCAATTTGATCAGCGTCGACTTGCCGGCGCCGCTGCGGCCGATGATAAAGACAAACTCGCCGTCCTGAATCGTGAAGGTGACATCCTTCAAAGCTGCGGTGCCGGTCTGGTAAGTCATCGATACATTATTGAATTCAATCAATGCCAGACCTCCCTAAGGCCATTCGGCAGATGTTCAGCCGTGCCACCATTTACCGCCGGCTGTCTTTAAAGTGCCTTTGTCTTGCTTCTCAAGGTATTTGCGAACCATAGAAGCCAGCTTAAACAACACGGCGTCATCAAAGCTGCGCAAGTCAAGGTTGGTGATTTTCTGAACCTTGTCCAGCCGATAGACAAGAGTGTTGCGATGCACGAACAGTTGACGTGATGTTTCACTGCCGTTCAGGTTATTTTCAAAAAATTTCTGGATGGTCAGCAAGGTTTCACTGTCAAGTGACTCGTATGCGCCCTTGGGAAAGACCTCGTCAAGGAACATGTGGCAAAGTGTCGGCGGCAGCTGGTAAATCAGACGTCCTAGGCCGAGCTTGTCGTAACGCATGACATAGGCGTCGCTTTCGAAGATGCTGCCGACAGTCAAAGCCAGCGATGCCTCGCGATACGATTTAGCCGTGTCTTTGAGTGTATCAGCCGGCATGCCGATGCCGATGTGGACTTTGGCCATCGATTCGGCATTGAGATTGTCCAGGATCAGGCGGGCAATCACATCGATCTGGCCGACATCATCTTTTGGGTAATCTGTCAGCAGGACAATCGTCTCCTCATCCATCGCCAGCACATGGCTCTGACGGCGATCCGGGAAAAGGTTCTGCAGAATCTCCAGGCAGTCAATCTCTTCAGCATGCTCAATACGGATCAAAAAGGCGAGCCGCTGACTTGAGTACGGAATTTTGAACTCACGTGCCTTCAGGGGTATATCGCCGGGCAGCTCATTTTCCAGTAAGACATTTTTGAGAAAAGCCTCCCGTTCGGCATCTGAATTCCGCTGACGCAAAGCAGCATGAAACCAGTGTGCCAACAGTTCGGTATAATTACGGGCGATGGTGTCGGCACCGTCAACAAAACAGAGCGCGCTGCTCCGGTCGCCGTGTGGCAGCTTAAGATAGGTTCGGCCATAAGTTGCCACCAGATTTTCATCGGCCAGCATGACCGTTCTTGCTGATGGATCTTCACTGCCTTCGAGTTTTTCATCAGTACAGGCGACAATGATGCCATCGGCATCGAGAATGCCAGCTACGCGATCTAAAAACCGTGAGGCTTCCTTGACGCATTTTTTCAGCTCTTCCATAATATGACACCTTCCATTCGATATTAATCGGTAGGTTACTTCTTTATCTTATATTATATTGTTCACGATGATGTTTCAAGATAATGACAAATATCGGATAACGGATAACGGATAACGGATAACAGATAACGGATAGTAATAGTTTGCGAACTTAATCCCTCATACCCACATTCCGCACCCATTTTCAGTAAAATCCGAGCCATTTTCAGGCCGCTTTTTTATTTTCCTATTGAGTATAGCAATATAATAGTGCTATACTATATGTATGTCAAATAGTGATGTTGAAAAATTGATCAATGAACGGGAACTCTTGCTCGAGGAGCTTTCTAATCTGGACCATATGCTTCATGGTTCCTGGTTGGAACGCTATTCCACTTGCT
>DMJC01000148.1 GCA_003451915.1 Clostridiales bacterium | reverse complement strand
CCTGACGCGCTGGTCGAACCGGAGGAGGTCGCCGAGGCCTTTGATCTGCTGCAGCAAAGCGGCAGGGTCCGGCATTTTGGTGTATCCAATCAGCATCCTTATCAGATTCAGCTGTTGCAGAAATATGTTAAACAGCCGATTGTCACCAACCAGCTGCAGCTGTCAATTGCCCATGCCGGCTTGATCACGGCAGGTATCAATGTCAATATCCGCAATGACGACGCCATGAGCCGCGATGGTTATGCACTCGACTTCTGCCGTCTGCATGACATCACAATCCAGGCCTGGTCACCTTTCCAGCACGGCTTCTTCGGCGGCACATTCCTCGACAATCCTGACTTCCCCGAGCTTAATGCCAAAATCAATGAAATTGCGGCTGCACATGGAGTGTCCAACACAACCATCGCCCTGGCCTGGCTGCTGCGGCATCCGGCCCGCATTCAGCCGGTGACCGGCACCATGAATGTGACGCGGCTGCGCGATTGCGTCAAGGCCGGCGAAATAACGCTGACCCGTGAGGAATGGTATGCCATCTATCTGGCTGCCGGCAACAAACTGCCATAAGCTTTAAAAAAGCCAGCAAATCAGCTCGTCATTGTTCAGCAGGCGGTATCAGCATAACCGAAGCCAGGCTGTTGCGGGCAATATTCTGGCTGACACTGCCCAGAAGAACATCCTTGAGCAAACCACGGCCCTGGCAGCCCATGATCACCAGGGATACCGACTGGTCTTTGACAAAATGCAGAATCTCTTCGATTGGTGAGCCGATTGTCAGGGTAATGTCAATATTATGGGTATCGGCAGCGATCAACTCTGTGCGCAAGGCTGTCAGACGGGCATGATCTTTTTCGTTAAATTCATCCAGATTGGACAGCTTGTCCGGGGAAAACCTGGCTTTGTCCTGCGTGTGGAAAAGCGTGATTTTGCCGCACCAGCCAGCCATTTCCTTTAAATAGGCAAAAGCTGCCGCCGCGTTTTCAGAAAAGTCAGTCGGGAAAAGAACATGATCAAGCAACTGATGACCCGGCAATGTCTTTTCTTCCTCGTCCGGCAGTCTGATGACCAGAACCGGCAAGCTTTTACTGAATATGATCTCATAAGCGACATTGCCGTAAAGCAGCCCACCAAGCCAGGACTGGCGAACAGCGCCAGCTGCGATCAAAGAGCAGTTCTCCTCGCAGGCAATTCGGGTGGCCTCGGCGCGTGTCAGGCCGAAGACCACTTTAGCTTCAACTGCGAAACCAGCCTCCTGTAAGGCGTTTTTCTGATTATACAAAGCTTTTTCAAATTGATTGCCCAAATAAGCGATGGTCGTCTCATCGATATCAAAGACCGGCTGGCATTGCAGCAGCAAAACCTCGCCGGCACCCAGCTTGCGCAGCGCCTTGATGCTCTGCATCGGTAAAACGGCATTGGCAGACAGATCTGAAGAAATCAAAAGGATTTTCTCAAACATGGCGAGCCCTCCTCTCAATGAACGGCTGCTGATTTCATACATGGATTTCCTGACATCCTTATGATCCCACATTTCGCCCCGATCTTCAACTTAGCTGACCATATCAATATTTTGCTGTTCAAAATCGCAATTATCAAATAGAATGGTGCTAATGGGGTGCTTAGCATGATTGATCTTAAATTTTTGGCGCATGGCTATACCGAAATCATCGCTTGTGAGGATGATTATTTATTCTTATCTCGATTCACAGCCCGCCAGCTCGAAGCCTATGAACTGACTCCGGCTTTTACCGTCTGCAGCACGCACACAGCAGGGGTGCGGCTGTCTTTCATGACTGATGGCGACGAGTTGAAGTTTCTCTGCCGTCTGCCACCGCGTACCAATGTCATCAAGGCACTCGTCTCCAGTGCACCCTCTTTTCTGACGGGCATGCTAAACGGCAGCGATTTTAAAAAGAACCGCAGCATCCGGCGCAACTGGATCACCTATAGCATCAAATCAGCTGTCAACTTAAACGTGTTCGAGCTGAAGGTCGATGGTGAACATCGCAGTCTGACCCGTGCGGTCAACGGCGAGATTGCCATTACTTTTGCCAATCCTCACCAGCTCATGCGCCGGGTCGATCTCTATTTTCCGATTCTGGAGGGCGCCTGGATCAAGGATCTGACCGTCAATGGCCAGGTTCTGCCTGTTCCGCCGGCATCACAGCGACTCCTGTGTCTGGGCGATTCGATCACGCAAGGCTGCCTGGCGATCTATCCATCTCGCACTTACGTCAACCAGGTCGCTGGAGCATTGCCGATGGACACAATTAACCAGGGCGTGGCTGGCTGCACACACATCGCCGCTCACCTGGACGGAATTGAAACAATTCCAGCGCCTGACCTGATCACCATCGCCTATGGCACCAATGATTGGTTTTCGACGCCATCTGCTGAAGATATCCGTCAGAATATTCACAGTTATTACGAACGCCTGAATCAGGCATTTCCAAACGTGCCGATGATCGCCATCTCGCCCATCTGGCGCGCTGACATGGAAGAAATGCGGCCAGGCGGCAATTTTACTGACATCCGCAAAATAATCGAAGAAGAAACCTCCGGCTGGCCCAATATGTCTGTCATCGACGGTCTCACCATCTCACCGCATGAGAGCGCTTACTTTGGCGACGAATATTTGCATCCCAATGATGAAGGATTCACCTGGATGGCTGAAAATCTGATTCCATTGCTGAATGTGCTATAATAAAAGTACAGAATAAGCTTTGGTCATATAAGGAGGTGTTTCCGATGGATAAGCGTGTCGTGATTTGCATCAGTCGTGAATACGGCAGCGGCGGCAGTGAAGCTGGTGAAAAGCTGGCCGAGTTGCTGTCGATTCCCTGCTATGACAAGAAATTGCTGGAAAAAACCGCTAAGGATCATGGTGTTCCCCAAGATTTTATTGATGAAATGGATGAGCGTCCGCTGGGCTGGCTGACGGCAGGTGTCGAGAATCCCTACCGGGCTGATTACTATGACGCCATGTACTATGTCATGAATGACCGTGTCTTCTTCTTGCAAGCTGAAACAATAAAAAACATCGCCAAAGAAGGTTCATGCATCATTATTGGCCGTGTCGCTGAAGAAGTTCTCAAGGACGATCCCGACATGATCTCGGTTTTCATTTATGCCAACAAGGAAGACCGAATCCGCCGGGTCATGGAAAAGGAACAGCTGACTTACAAGGAAGCTGAACGTATGATTAAAAAGAACGACAAGAACCGCGCNNGCTCGCTGGCGCTCGCATGAAGGGCAGCCGAAGGCTGCATGAAGAACGGCTGCGAGCCTTTTACCATTCACCCTTCACCCTTTTATACAGTTCTTTAAATTTCTCGAACTTAGCCGCATACCGCGCGGTCTCGTCCGCATGGGGCTGATAGGTTTTGACATCGCGGATCAAGGCGGCACAGCCTTCTTCGACCGTTTTGAAGTGTCCGCAGCCGGTCATGGCCAGGATGACGGCGCCGAGGCCGCCGCCTTCGGCGGTGTTGATCGTGCGCAGTTCGAGTCCGAGAATGTCCGACAGAAGCTGCAGCCAGGGCGGGGATTTGGCGCCGCCGCCGATCACACGGGCAAAGCTGGCTGATGCGCCGGCCTCAACCATGGAACGATAGCAGTCCAGGAGGCCGAAACTGATGCCTTCGAGCACGGCCCGGCTCATATCATCGCGGGTATGGGCAGCGGTCAGGCCAAAGAAGGCACCGCGGGCCAGCGGATCGTTGATCGGGCTGCGTTCGCCCGTCAGGTAGGGCAGGAAATAGAGCCCTTCGGCCTTGGCGGCAGCGGCACCCTGGTCGACTTCTTTGTAATTGCTGTCGCGCAGGATGCTTTTGACCCACCAATCGTTACTGCCAGCCGCTGAGAGCATGACGCCCATCATGTGGAATCGGCCGTCGGCGTGGCGGAAGCTGTGCATGGCACCGGACTCGATGCGGCAATAGGTTGCATTGCTGGCGAAAACGACGCCGCTGGTGCCGAGCGAGATGCTGAGCCGGCCATTGCCGACTGTACCGGTGCCGACAGCGCCGACGGCCTGATCACCGCCGCCGGCGATGACTTTGGTTTTTTCCGACATGCCGGTCGTGCGGGCAAATTCAGCACAGACGGTGCCGACAACATCGTAGCTCTGATAGATGGCAGGCAGTTGCTTTTCACTGATTCCCAGGATATCGAGCACCGGCTGCGACCAGCAGCCATGCTCAACGTCAAAGTACAGTGTGCCGCTGTTATCCGAGACATCGGACGCGAAGACACCACTCATTTTGTAAGCCAGATAGTCTTTGGGCAGCATGATCTTGGCGATGCGGCCGAAATTCTCCGGCTCATGGCTGCGGACCCAGAGGACTTTCGGTGCGGTAAAGCCGGTAAAGGCAATGTTGCCGGTCCACTCGACCAGTTTTTCCTTGCCGATGGTCTGGTTGAGATACTCACACTCCCGGGTGGTCCTATTGTCATTCCAGAGAATGGCCGGCCGGATCACACGATCGTCCGCGTCGAGCATGACCAGGCCATGCATCTGGCCGGAAAAGCTGACGCCTTCGATCGCGGCGAGGTCATGGCGGCGGCCCAGCGCCTGTGTGGTTTCGACTAATGCGTTGTACCAGTCGTCGGGGGCTTGCTCTGCGCAATTGGCCGCCGGAAAATAGAGCGGATATTCGCGCGATTCGGTGTCGATGATCGTCCCGCTGGCATCAGCCAGCAGGATTTTCAGCGAACTGGTGCCGAGGTCTACACCAAGATACATCATGTCCGTCCCTCCTGTCAGTCGAATAGGATATTGTTCAGGATGGTCTCAAGATATTCCTGACGGCCGCTGGGTACATCAATGCCACGCAGATCCTTGGCAAAGTCATAAAGGCTTTCCAGGGTTTCTTTGTTTTCAACGATCGACAGGCCGATGCCGGTGCCGTACGAAGCATATTTGCCGGCGACAAACTGATCCAGGCGGCCGTCTTCGATGATTGCCGCTGCCTTTTTCAGGCCGATGGCGAAGGCATCCATACCTGAAATGTAGGCGAGCAGGAGATCTTCGAACTGATTGCTGGCGCGGCGGGTTTTGGCGTCAAAGTTGAGGCCGCCGTTTTTGAAGCCGCCTTCTTTGAGGACTTCATACATGCACAGGGTGGTGTCATAGACGTTGGTCGGGAATTGGTCGGTGTCCCAGCCCAGCAGCAGGTCGCCCTGATTGGCGTCGATCGAGCCGAAAACGCCGTTGATGCGGGCCATGCGCAGCTCGTGCTGGAAAGTATGGCCGGCAAGGGTTGCATGATTGGCTTCGATGTTCATGCGGAAATCGGCCATCAGGTTGTATTTGCGCAAGAAGCTGATGCAGGTGGCGACGTCAAAGTCATACTGGTGCTTGGTCGGTTCCTTCGGCTTGGGCTCGATCAGGAAGTCGCCCTTGAAGCCTTTGGCGCGGGCATAGTCGCGGGCCATGGTCAGCATGCGGCCGAGATTGTCGAGCTCAAGGCCGACATCGGTGTTGAGCAGGGTGTCATAACCTTCACGGCCACCCCAGAAGACATAACCCAGGCCGCCCAGCTTGATGGTTGCATCAATCGCGGCTTTGATTTTGCCGGCGGCAACAGCGAAAACTTCGGCTGAGCCACTGGTCGCGGCGCCAGCCATGTATTTCTTGTCCGAGAACATGTTGGCTGTGCCCCAGAGCAGCTTGATGCCATATTGTTTTTGCTTTTCAAGCAGGTAGTCGGTCATGATCTCGAGGTTGCGGGTGCTTTCAGCCAGCGTTGCGCCCTCCGGTGCAACATCGACATCATGGAAGCAGTAATAGCCGATGCCCAGTTTAGCCATGAATTCGAAGGCGAAGTCGGCCTTGGCCTTGTACCTGGCCATCGGGTCACTCTGGCCGAAGGATTTGTCGATGGTCTCGCTGCCGAACATGTCGGCGCCGCCGGCATTGATGGTGTGCCAGTAACTCATGGCGAACTTGAGATGATCGCGCATCGGCTTGCCCATGACGAGCGCGTCGGCGTCGTAATGGCGGAATGCAAACGGATTGCTGCTGCCGGTGCCCTCAAACTTGATCTTGCTGATTTCCTGATACTTTTTCATGGTAAGATCCCCTTTCGTCCTGCGCATTAGGCAGATTGTACTTTGTGACATAGGTCAGTTGGATGGTATTGCTCTGATCGCTGATCGTGATGTCCTGGTAGATATGTTCAAACAGGGTGCGGATTGCCAGATAACCCTGGCGGAAGGGCTGCTGGAAGATCGTGGCCTGGATGATCCCGGATTTCAAGCCGTCTATGGCCGCTTGAGTCAAGTCATTGGCAATCACCTGGACCGGCTGCTGTGCATCACGGATCGCCTGCATGACCCCGGCGAGACCACCGGCTGCTACATAAATATAATCTGGCTGACCGGTCTGTAAAATTGCCTGAGTTTTGCTGAGAGCCACTTCCTCGTCGTCCTGGCAGGGCTCGCAGGCGATGATCTCAATAGCTGATTGCATTTTCAGTGTTTCGACAAAGCCTTCAAACCGCTCAAGGTGGCCTTTGACGTGGTCGGATCCCTGGATCACCGCGACACGGGCTGGCCGGCCATTGGTAAGCAGCAGGAGAAAACCTCCGGCCATCACCCCGCTCTGCCGGTAATCGCAGCCGATATAGCAGCTGCGCGCAGCCGGGTTGATGTCCGTGTTGACGGTGATCACCGGAATGCCCTGGCCAAGAATGAGCTGCAGCCGATCGGCAATAGCCGGATCATTGACGGGTGTCAACACCAGGGCATCGCAACTTTGCTCAATGCACTGGTCGATGGCTTTAATCTGGTCAGCAGCTTCAAAACCTTTGAGACTGCTGATTTCAACACTGAGGCCGTACCCGGCAAAGTCACGGGCCGCACTTTGGATACCCATTATGACATCGTCAAAGTACTCGTTGCCGATGCTGTTGAGAATGACTGCAATCCTCTTTTTGTTTTGAGAAACAGACAGGGCGCGGGCGAGCTTATTGGGGCGGTAATCATACTGGGCGAGCAGCTGGCGGACAAGCTCAGCTTTCTCGGTTTTGACATAACCGCGGCTGTGGTAGACACGATCGACAATGCCACGCGAAACGCCTGCCATTCGGGCAATCTCTTCCAGCGTTACCTTCACGCTACCACCTCCATTTGCAATGTGTGCACGTGCACACATCTGTTTATAATTATAGAACCTTCAAAATCGGCTGTCAACTCATCCAAGAATATTTTTGAGGAAAGTTTTAACGATCAGGGGATCAAACTGCGAACCCGCACACCAGCAGCGGAATTTCTTCTCCTAAACAGACTGATCGCCAGGATGGTGTTTGCCAGCTTTGCAGCTGTCCGCCAATGCACAGCCGCCACAGCCGCCGCAGCCGCTGCTGCAAGCAGATCCGTTCTTTTTGTCGCGTATGATTTTGGCGATGGCGCCGGCAAGGGCGGCCGCGATCAACGCCATAATGATGATACTGGCTATATTATCAATTAAAAATGTCAACATGGCGTTGCCTTCTTGTTCTTTGGAATACGGTGCGGGCAGTTAAAGTTTACCACGGTTAACTTTTATCTGTCAAGCATTTTCATATGAACAGCAGCAGGCTGACCGCCAGAACCTCCCTGTAGTCAGATTTTAAGCGAGAAGTCACAAAACGTCCAGACCCGGCTGTTGAGAGGTTCGATGGATGAGCTGCAATAATTGCTTTGCCTTGCACCGATTTCGGTCACCGGTACGCCGCAATTCGGGCACTTAAAGCCTGGATGACGAGTGAAGGCTTTGCCTTGACACTTGTCCCAGGCAGGCTTACAATTAGTTGCAATTGCAACTAATTGTAAGGAGGAATTTTTTTGCCGCCTGCAGCTTCGCTCCGGGAAAGCCGCCGCGAGATGATGCTTACCCTGCCGATGCATCGTCTGATCCCGAAAATGGCCGTCCCGACCATCGTCAGCATGATGATCACTTCAATGTACAGTCTGGCTGATACTTATTTTGTCAGTTATCTGGGCACATCAGCCACAGCTGCTGTCGGTGTCAATTTTTCGCTCGATAACCTGATCATGACGGTCGGTTCTTTTCTGGCTGTCGGCGCCAACAGCTTTATCGCCCGCCTATTAGGCGCCAAACAAGATAGAAAGGCGTCCCAGGTCCTTTCAACAACCTTTTTCACAGCTATTTTTTCAGGTCTCGTGGTCATGATTCTCGGGCTTGTTTTTTTAGATCCGCTGGTTCGCGGTCTCGGTGCGACCGATAATATTATCCAGTACAGCAAAGATTATGCCAGTTACGTTTTGCTGGCAGCGCCTTTTATGGCCTCGAGCTTTGTGATGAACCAGTGTCTGCGTTCTGAAGGCAGTGCGCTTTTTTCGATGATCGGCATGGTCTCCGGCGCGGTGCTTAATATCGCGGTGGATCCGCTGTTTATTCTGGGGTTTGGCTGGGGTGTCAAAGGGGCTTCAGCTGCAACGGCGATTTCGAAAGTCGTCAGTTTCATCATTTTAATCGCCCCCTATCTGCGGCGAACCAGCCTGTTGCATCTTAGTGCACGCAATATTCATTTCAGCGGGGAGATCGTCAGCGAAGTCGCCAAAATGGGCTTCCCGGCTATGATGCGATCCGGTCTGGCTGCTGTTTCGATGATCGTGCTGAACAAGTCTGCCGGATTATACTCGGATTCGATTCTGGCCGGAATGTCAGTGGTCAACCGGGTGGTGATGTTCCCGACTTCGGCAATTCTCGGTTTCGGCCAGGGCTTCCAGCCGGTTGCCGGTTTTAACTGGGGCGCTCGCCGTTATGACCGGGTGTACAAGGCTTTCACTTTTTCGTCGATTGTTACGCTGATCGCCGGTGCGGTGATGGGCATCATCCTGGCGGTTCTGGCCCAGACGCTGATAGGCCTTTTTACCAAAACCGATCAAGAATTACTGGCAATCGGCGTTCTGTCGATTCGCCTGCAATGTCTGGTCATGCCCCTCCATGCCTGGGTCATCGTCGTCAACATGCTGTATGCAGGTCTTGGTAAAGCTCGTGGTGCTGCTATTCTCAGCATATCCCGCCAAGGTCTCTGCCTGATCCCTTCGATCGTCGTTCTGCCGCTGATTTTCGGTGCAAATGGTCTGGCTGCCGTGCAATTTGCCTCCGACCTGTTATCCATGCTGATCGCCGTGCCACTATGTATTTCTATTATACGTGATATCAAAGTCCGCATGCTCAGCAAAGCTGAAGAGCCTGTCGAGGTCGACGCCAATCCAGGCGTGGTGATTGTATGAGTGATGTCTCGGCGCGTGATCTGAACCGATATCTGTTTTTTTTGAACCGCCGGCGAACCCAGTTCATGGCTGAACGCCTGAATAAATATGGCCTGATGGGGCCCATGTATTCATTCCTGCTTTGCCTTGAAAAAAATCACGGAATCAGCCAGGATTTTCTGGTCAGCTATTTCAGCGTTGACAAAGGAACCGTGGCCAGGCTATGCAAACGGCTCGAAGAACTCGGCTTGATCCTTCGCTCAATATGTGATGATGACCGGCGTTTATACCAGCTGGCCCTGACGGAGCAAGGCCGGGAAATGCTGAAAGTCATCCATCAGCATCTCAATGACTGGAGTGACAGGCTTCTGGCTGGTTTTGACCAGGCTGACCGGCAGGCAGCCTTTGTTCTGCTCCAGCGAATGGCAGACAATATAACCTGAAATTCTCATGATTGCTCTTGCAGAAAAACCTGTGTAAAATATAGCCTGTCTATTTCTGCTTAAGCGCAGGGTGATCTGCGCAGCAGTTGAGGTGTAAAGCAATGGAAATTTCGACAATTATGACCCTGTTCGGCGGCCTGGCCCTGTTTATTTTCGGTATGCACCAGATGGGTGAAGGATTGCAGAAAACAGCGGGTGATAAGATGCGCACAGTTCTGGCCATGCTGACCGGAACACCGCTCAGGGCGATTCTGGTTGGTACCGTGGTGACCATGATCATCCAGAGTTCATCGGCAACCACGGTCATGGTTGTCGGTTTTGTCGGCGCCGGCCTGATGACGCTGCCTCAGGCAATCGGCGTCATCATGGGCGCCAACATCGGCACAACGATGACCGCCTGGATCGTCGCAGCCAAAATCGATGAGTTCGCCTGGCTCTTTGTGGCAGTTGGATTCATCATGATGTTCTTTATCAAGAAACCCAAGATCCGTTACATCGGCCAAATCGTTTTCGCCTTTGGCGTCCTGTTCGTCGGCCTTAACAGCATGAGCGCCGCTATGAAGCCTCTGGCAAAAAGCGAAGCTTTTTCCAACTTGCTGCTCCAGATTAAGGACATGCCTGTTTTAGGTCTCCTGGTTGGTGCTGTCACAACGATGATTGTGCAGAGTTCATCAGCAGCCATCGGTGTTTTACAGACTTTGTCCGGTACAGCGACTGACGCCGCCGGCACCCCGTTGATCAGCCTTTACCAGGCAATTCCCATTCTGCTTGGCAGCAACATTGGCACAACCATCACCGCTATCCTGGCTACCATTGGCGGCACACGTGATTCCAAGCGAGCAGCTGCCGCTCATTCTGTGTTTAATACTGTTGGATCAATCCTGTTCATGTTTATACTGAAGCCATTTACCTGGCTGGTTAATCAGACCGTCGGGGTCATCGGCCACAGCCTGGTTGCTGATTCCAACACCGGCATTCTGGGCATGCTGACACCGGTTGCAGATAACATGCGTGAGAGCATTGCCGTTTCGCATACTCTGTTCAATGTGGTCAACACAATAATCTGGTTTCCGTTAATCTGGCTAATGGTCAAACTGGTCAAGCTGATCGTACCTGGTCAGGATCCGGTTATCCACAAGCGGCTCGCCTATATTGATTATAAGGTTGTCGGCAGCCCGGCCATTGCCATTGATCTGGCTATCAAAGAATTAGCCCGGATGACCGAAATCGCCCAGCAGATGACCATTGACAGCCACGCCCTGATCAAGAATCATACAGAAGAATTGGAAACCCGTATCTTCAGCAATGAAGAAGCTCTCGATTATCTGGAAAATGAGATT
>DMJC01000299.1 GCA_003451915.1 Clostridiales bacterium | reverse complement strand
GGATATCAGCATTGTCGTCAGCGGCGCCGGTGCGGCAGCAACGGCGATCGTCAAGCTGCTGCTTTCCTGCGGGCTGTCGGATGTTGTTCTCTGTGACCGGACCGGAGCCATTTATGAAGGCCGCGGCAACCTCAACGCGGCTAAAGAAGAATTGGCCAGCCTGACTAACCGTAAGCAGAAAAAAGGATCACTGGCTGATGTGATTGCCGGCGCTGATGTCTTTATCGGCGTTTCAGCTCCTGGTACAATCACACCGGAGATGGTTAAATCAATGGCAGCTGATCCGGTGATCTTTGCCTGTGCCAATCCCGTTCCTGAGATCATGCCGGAACTGGCCCGGGTGGGAGGAGCAGCGGTGGTTGCAACCGGACGATCGGACTACCCGAATCAGATCAACAATGTATTAGCTTTCCCCGGCGTTTTCCGTGGCGCTCTTGATGTGCGGGCCAGTGATATCAATGATTCGATGAAGCTGGCGGCAGCCTATGCAATTGCTGGCCTGATCGCTGATCACGAGCTTGCAGCGGACTATGTCATTCCGTCACCCTTCGACCAGCGGGTCGGGCCGGCAGTGGCTGCTGCAGTCGCCCAGGCTGCCAGAGACTCAGGCGTAGCCCGCATTTGAAAGGAGATCAAATATATGGGAAGAAATGAAGAGATCCTGACTTTACTGGAACGTAACGCCAAGCTGACAACCGCTGAGATTGCAGTGATGATCGGCCGACCGGCCGATGAAGTGGAAAAAACGATTGCCAACTTGGAAAAATCAAAAGTCATCCTGGGCTATGGCGCTCTGATCAACTGGGAAAAAACTGCTGCAGCCCCGGTGACTGCCTTGATCGAAGTGCGGGTAACCCCGCAGCGGGACATGGGTTTTGATCATATTGCCCAACGCATTTATAGTTACCCGCAGGTGCAGTCCTGTTACCTGATGTCCGGCGGATTTGACCTGATGGTCATTATTGAAGATCAAAGCCTGAAAGATGTCGCCATGTTTGTTTCAGAGAAAATTGCGCCCTTAGAATCGGTGATTTCAACGCGGACGCACTTTATTCTGAAAAAATATAAAATGAACGGCACAGAATTTGCTGTCCGCGATGATGACCATCGAGAGGCGGTCGTGCTATGAATCTGGACAAAAAGTTGTCCGATACAGCTAAAGCTATTCCGCCATCGGCAATCCGCCGTTTTTTTGACATGGCCAATGAAATGAAAGGCCAGGTCATTTCATTGTCGATAGGCGAGCCTGATTTCGTGACACCTTGGAGCATCCGGGAGGCCGGCATTTTGTCTCTGGAGCAGGGTAATACACATTATTCGCCTAATCAGGGTTTCATCGAGTTGCGCGAATCGATCAGCGATTACATGCAGCGACGTTTCCAGCTGACCTACGATCCGAAAAGTGAGGTTGTCGTCACTGTCGGCGGCAGTGAAGCCATCGACCTGATGGTTCGGGCGGTCGTCAATCCCGGAGATGAAGTCATTATCCCTGAGCCTTGCTTTGTCGCTTATAAATCCTGTGTTATACTGGCTGGCGGTGTTCCGGTCACCATTGCCTGCCGGCAGGAAGACGATTTCAAACTGATGCCTGAACAGCTCAAGGCTGCTCTGTCACCTAAAACCAAACTAGTTATCCTTGGATTTCCCAACAATCCGACAGGTGCGGTTCTCTGCTACGATGAGGTCAGCGCCCTGGCTGATATTCTGCGGGAAACTGATGCATTGATCTTGTCTGACGAGCTGTATGCAGAACTGACATACGAACCGGCTGATCACAGTTCGATCGCTACTTTTGACGGCATGCGGGAGCGCACGGTTGTCGTGAATGGTTTTTCCAAGGCCTTTGCCATGACTGGCTGGCGGATCGGCTATGCCTGCGGTCCGGCTGCCTTGATCGGAACCATGAATAAAATTCATCAGTATGCTATCATGAGCTCACCGACAACCGCACAGGATGCGGCGATCGAAGCTTTGAAAAACAGCGACAGCCATGTCGCGGATATGCGCGAAGAATACAATCGCCGCCGCCGATTTATCATTCAGGCCTGCCGGGATGCAGGCCTGAGCTGCCACGAGCCGCTCGGCGCTTTCTATGCGTTCCCCGGCGTTGCGGCTACTGGCATGACATCGACAGCTTTCTGTGAAGCATTCCTGCATGAAGAAAAAGTGGCGATCGTACCCGGCAATGCTTTTGGCGACAGCGGTGAAGGCTTTGTCCGAATCAGTTATGCAGCCTCGATGGACAACATCCGTGAAGCGATGCGCCGGCTGCAAGCCTTTGTGTCCAGGAGAATCTGATATGTTGGAATTTGATCAGTATAAACAGGAGCTGGACGCGATGGCTGAATCCTTTGATCAGCTGCGCACAGCCCTGCATATTCGTGAAGTCAGTGATGAAATCGCTGAACTAGAAGCCCGTGCCCAGGAACCAGGTTTCTGGGAGAACGTCGAGAAAGCTCAAAAGATACAGACCCGGGTCAAGCAGCTTCAGAAAAAAGTCGACCATTTCAATAAAATGCTCAAAGATTATGAAGACCTGCAGGTTCTTTGCGAACTGGGGTCCGAAGCCGAAGATAAGGATATTGCCTTTGAGGTCGGCGAAGGGCTTGACAAGCTTAAGGCTGAGTATGAGAAAATGCGTCTGGAAACACTGTTTACCGGTGAATATGATGACAGCAACGCCATTCTCAGCCTGCATGCCGGTGCCGGCGGCACTGAGGCGCAGGATTGGAATGAAATGCTTTTCCGCATGTATACTCGCTGGGCCGAGGCACATGATTTCCAGGTGAAAATCCTTGATATCCTCGACGGTGACGAAGCTGGCCTCAAGAGCGTTTCTTTTATGGTCATCGGTGACAACGCCTATGGCTATCTCAAGTCGGAGATGGGCGTCCATCGCCTCGTCCGTATATCACCCTTTGATTCATCCGGCCGGCGGCATACATCCTTTGCCTCGCTTGAAGTTATGCCCGAACTCGATGATTCAATCAAGATTGATATCCGGTCGGAAGACCTCAAGGTCGACACCTATCGCTCGTCAGGCGCCGGTGGCCAGCACGTCAACAAAACGGAATCAGCTATCCGCATTACACACACTCCCACCGGTGTGGTCGTGTCCTGCCAGACTGAACGGTCTCAGGTCCAGAACAGGGAAACAGCCATGGGCATGTTGAAAGCCAAGCTTTTTGCTTTGGCTCGTGCAGCTCACATGGATAAAATTGAAGATCTCAAAGGCAACCAGATGGATATTGCCTGGGGCAGCCAGATCAGGTCTTATGTTTTCTGTCCTTATACGATGGTCAAGGATCATCGGACTGGTTTCGAAACCGTTGCTGTCGATGCCGTCATGGACGGCGATCTGGATGGTTTCATTAACGCTTGTCTGTCTGGTATGAAAATTGAAAAATAGGGGAACGGTGATATGAAAAACAAAATTTTGATTGTCATGGGCAGTGATTCAGATTTCCCGGTCATGGAAGCCTGCGTGCGTACATTGATTGACTTCGGCATAGCTTATGAAGTTCGGGTCTGCTCTGCTCACCGTACACCAGATCAGGCCATCGAACTGGCAAAAAATGCAGCCGGCAACGGCTTTGGCGTGATTATTGCCGCAGCAGGCCTGGCAGCGCATCTGCCAGGTGTGCTGGCTGCCTGTACGACTTTACCGGTAATTGGCGTGCCGATCAAAAGCGGCGCCTTATCAGGTAAAGACGCACTCTACTCGATCGTCCAGATGCCGACGGGGGTTCCGGTGGCGACTGTGGCCATTGACGGTGCAGCCAACGCGGCGATTCTGGCTGCAGAAATTCTGGCTTTACAGGATGATCAGCTGACTGGCCTTCTGGTTGCCCACAAAACAAAAATGGCTGAGTCTGTTGCCGCCAGACAAGCCCGCCTTGAGGAAAAGCTCAATGCCCTTCTTTAAAATTGCCGTTTTTGTATCGGGTGGCGGCACCAACCTGCAAGCCATTATTGATCGCATCAATGATGACAGCTTGTCTGGTGTCAGCATTGCCGGCGTCATTGCATCACGAGCAGGCACTTTTGCCGAGCAACGTGCAGCCAAGGCTCAGCTACCCTTTAAAATCGTTAATCGACGTGATTACTCAGATCTGGCAGCTTACGACAAGGCCATCCTGGATGCACTGGCTCCCTGGCAGCCTGATCTGATTGTTCTGGCAGGTTTTCTCAGCCTGCTGGGTCCGGCTGTCATTGCAGCTTACCGTAATCGTATCATCAATATCCACCCATCGCTGATCCCATCTTTTTGCGGGCCGGGCCTTTATGGAATCCGTCCACATCAGGCTGCGCTGGACTATGGGGTAAAAGTCAGCGGCGCAACGGTGCATGTCGTTGATGAACACTATGACCAAGGCCCCATTGTCATGCAAAAAGCCGTTGAGGTTTGGCCGGATGACACACCGCAGACCTTGCAGCTGAGAATCATGCAAGAGGCTGAACAGATTATTCTGCCACAGGCTATCGCTTTATTTGCCGCCGGCCGGGTTCGTATTAAAGGGCGCCGGGCGATCATCGAGGAGGCTAACCTATGATCAGACGTGCACTTATCAGTGTATCAGACAAAAATGGCTTGCTGGAGCTGGCACAGGCTTTGCGTGAAGCTGACATCGAAATCATATCGACCGGCGGCACTGCCAGTGCTTTAAGTCAGGCTGGGATTCCAGTCATTAACGTTTCGGATGTCACCGGTTTTCCCGAATGCCTTGATGGACGCGTGAAAACGCTTCATCCTAAAATCCATGGCGGGATTCTGGCTATCCGGGGAAATGCCGAGCACATGCAGCGTTTGCAGGAACTGGCCATCACACCGATTGATCTGGTGATCATCAACCTCTATCCTTTCAAGAAAACGGTCATGAAACCCAATGTCACAGCTGAGGAATGTATCGAAAATATCGATATCGGAGGCCCGAGCATGCTCAGGGCTGCCGCAAAAAATCACCATGATGTGACAGTCCTGGTCGATCCGGCTGATTATCCGGCTGTTCTGGAACAGATTAAAAGCAACGGCGACACTACACTGGAAACCCGTTTCCGGCTGGCCCGCAAGGTTTTTGAACATACGGCCTCTTATGATGCCTTGATTGCGTCTTATTTCCAGCGTGAGTCACCGGATGCCGGACTGCCAGATCAGCTGACATTGACCTTCGACCGGGTGAGCAGCCTGCGATATGGTGAGAATCCGCACCAAGGCGCACAATTCTATCGCGAAGCGCTGCCGGTCAGCGGTTCTTTACCGCAAGCAGAACAGCTTGGCGGTAAAGAGCTGTCCTACAATAATATTGCCGACACCGATGCCGCGCTGGCTTTGCTGCGTGAATTCAGTGAACCGACGGTCGTCGCGGTCAAGCACGCCAACCCCTGTGGCGTCGGCAGTGCAGATACGCTGCTCGAGGCTTGGCAGAAAGCCTTTGAAGCTGATACAGTTTCCATTTATGGCGGTATTCTGGCGTTAAACAGGACGGTAACGCTGGAAGTCGCTCAGGCAACCAAGGGCGTCTTCCTGGAAGTTCTGGTTGCTCCTGGCTTTACACCGGAAGCCCTGGCTAATCTGCAGGAACGAAAAAATCTGCGCATTTTACGGCTGCCCGGCTGTGCCGAACCGATCGCGCCGGGTTCACTGTTTCTGAAACAGGTCTATGGCGGCCTGCTGGTCCAGGATCAGGATCTGAGTGTTTACGATGCTGCGGCTGCACGGGTGGTGAC
>DMJC01000103.1 GCA_003451915.1 Clostridiales bacterium | reverse complement strand
GTTCTCGGCTTGAGCCCGCCCGCGATCCAGAACTGGGAGAATCCGGACAATATTGAAAACCTGGTCTTTGCTGACGCAGCCGATACAGCCAACATTTACGTACCGGAAATGATTGCTGCCGGTGCCGATGTGATCGTCGTGGCTGCGCACAGCGGGCTCGATGAAACCTATGGCTACGGACGTGATGAGAATTTCATCAAATTCCTGGCCAATGAGGTTCCGGGGATTGACGTGATTTTGGCCGGGCATGCCCATGCCAATGTTGCCGGCCAGCTGATCAACGGGGTCCTGGTAACAGAACCCAATTATCATGGCCGCAATATTTCCGATATCCGGATCACAGTATCGGGATCCGGAACCGAATGGGATGTGACAGCGAAGACATCAACGACGCCGGTTGTCGGTGGCTATGTTGAAGATCCCGATATATTGGATATCACCATACCGTATCACAATACAGCTGTTACCTACATCAACACACCGATCGGTGTGGCGACTGCCGCATTCCCTGGCGAATTCCAAGCTCGCATCGCCGATGGGCCGATGGCTGACCTGATCAACCTCGTCCAGATGGAAGCAGCGGCAGAAGCGGGATTCCCGGTCGATGCCTCCTGCGCAGCCTTGTTCACCAACCAGGCCAAACTGGCAGAAGGCCCGATCAAGCTGAAGGATGCCTATGCGGTGTACATTTATGACAACACGCTTTTCGTCATCGAGGCAACCGGCCAGATGATCAAAGACGAATTGGAATGGACCGCCGGCTACTTCAATCAGTATTTTTACGGTCCGGAAGGCGTTACTGTCAATTCTTCTGTTCGTGACTACAATTACGATATGTGGAGTGGCATCGAATACAAGCTCGATGTCAGCAAACCGGTCGGTCAGCGGGTGGTCGAACTCAAGCTGAATGGAGTGCCGCTGGCAATGAATCAGAGAGTCCAGGTTGCCCTGAATAATTACCGGGCAACGGGTAAGTTCCCGGCAGCCACGATACTCTATCAGTCGACCACCGAAGTGCGCGAACTGATCACCAACTGGATCATGAAACAAGGGCAAATTGCTCCCGAGGATGTTTATGAGCACAACTGGTCACTGGTGCCGCCTAATTCGCTGTGGCAGGAACCGGGTGAACTGGTGACTCGCGAGGATAACGCTGAACTGCTCTGGTCAGCCTTCGGGCAGATGCCGGCAAATTATATGCGCGTGCCATCTGATAAAAAAACAGCTGATTCAACATTAAATCGCGAAAGTGAATTTTATCTGTTACGTAACCGGGCGATGGCTGGCCTCTATGAGACACCAGCAAATCTGAAGCTGCTGAAATCATATTCAGATGCTGATGAGCTCTCGAACTGGGCTAAAATGTCAACAGCCTTCATGATTCAGACAGAAATTTTTATTCCGTCAAACGATGAAATTCATCCCAAACAGCTGGTTACCAACGCTGAAGCGCTGAACTGGGTCAGTGAAGCCCGTTATCCGCTGTTTACTTTTTTGTCAACCAACGATTTCCATGGCCAGCTGGAAACAGGCAAATTGGTCAGCGGCAAACTGGTCGGCGGTGCTGCTTACAACATGACCTACATCAATGAATATCGGGCCCTGAACCCTCTGGGCACGCTGCTTTTCGATGCCGGCGACATGATGCAAGGCACACCGATTTCCAACCTGCTGGCAGGTGAGTCGGTTATTGATGTCTATAACCAGATGGGTTATCAGGCAGCAACTGTCGGTAACCATGAGTTCGACTGGGGACAGGAGGTTTTGCAGGATCGTATCGCACAGGCAGACTTCCCGATTCTCTTAGCCAATGTCTTTTATGAGGGAAGTGATATCCGGCCAGATTGGCTACAGCCGACTGCCATGTTCACCAGCAAAGGATATCAGATCGGTGTGATCGGTGTCACCAGCCAATATACCCCGAGTATCGTCATGGCCAGCAGCACAGTCGGTCTTGAGTTCCGTGAACCCGCACCGATTGTGACCGAACTGGTGGCTGAACTGCGGGCAGCCGGTGCTGACCTGGTCGTGGTTCTGGCCCACATGCCCGATGTCTATGGCGTAGTTGTGTCCCAGGAAATGGCTACGCTGGGAATCCCGGGAATCGATCTGATCATCTCAGGCCATTCGCACAGTGGTTATACCGGACTGATCAACAATGTCCCGATCATCCAGCAATATTCTTCCGGAACAGCCATCGGCGTTTCCAATCTGCGCATTGACCGGTTGCAGAACTGCATAGCTTCAACGAATTTGCAGGTGGTCACAACTTACAATGCCGGAATCACACCTGACACCACGATCGCTGAGCTTGTAGCTGATTATCAGGCTGAAATCGCGCCTATCGTCGAAGCGGTCATCGCCCGGACGACAGGCATCATTTCGCGCGGGCCGGACCGCTACACCATGGAGGTCCCGATGGGTGACCTGATCGCTGATGCCCAGGCTTGGAAAAGCAGCACTCAGATCGCTTTCATGAATCCCGGCGGCATTCGTGCGAATATCGGATACAGCAGTTATCCGCATGACATCACCTACGGAGATCTCTTTACAGTACAGCCTTTTGACAACAAGATGGTTACCATGACGCTCACCGGCAGCCAGATTTATGCATTACTTGAACAACAGTTCACACCAACTCAAACTTCGACGAGATTACTGCAATCATCGGGTATCCGCTATCAATTTGATCTCAGCCAACCGGTCGGCTCGCGCATTCTCGCCCTGACCCTGACCGATGGCACACCGATCTTGGCTGACAGCACACTCTACTCTGTAGCTTGCAACGAGTTTATTGCAACCGGCGGCGACGGCTTCAGCGTTTTCCTGGGCGGAACCAACGTGACCCGCATAGGTGTCAGCGACCTGGACGCCTTGATTGATTACATCGAGTACCGTTTCGGCACCTTTCCGGATAACACAGCGATCGACCCGAGCGTCTATCCTAAGATCGAAGGCAGGATGATCAATGTCACACCCTGAGGACCAGTAATCATTTGGTTTTAACGACCAGGATCTGGACAAGGACAACGCCGAGAAACGGTTTGACAGATAATTGGACTAAGTAGCAGAAAGCCCGCTGCATCATTGCCAGCGGGCTTTTTGCTGTAATCCGCGAGAGCGAAGTCGTCAGGAAAGCTTATCCGGGATAATGTCACCTAGCTGGGCTTCGATCATCCGGGCATAATGGCCGCCGCGGGCGATCAGTTCGTCGTGGGTGCCTTGTTCTTCCAGCTGCCCCTGCTCCAGAACCAGGATGACATCGCAGCGCTGGATGGTTGACAGCCGGTGGGCGATGATGATGGTTGTGCGATTGGCTGAAATCTGAGCAATTGAATGCTGGATCTGCTGTTCGGTGACCGTATCGATCTGAGCAGTCGCCTCGTCCAGAATGAATAAAGCCGGATGGCGGGCGATGGCTCTGGCGAAGCTGAGCAGCTGCCGCTGCCCGGCAGAAAAAGTGCTGCCCCGTTCGGTGACCGGAGTATCCATCCGTCCATCAAGCTTGTCGATAAACTCATCAGCCTGGGCGAGCTGCAGCGCCTGGGTGATTTGCGCATCGTTGATACTTTCATCACCGAGACGGATGTTGTCGGCAATCGATCCGGAAAAAAGGAAAACATCCTGCAGCACAATGGCAATCTGGCGGCGCAGGTCACGGATGTTGAGTGTCCGGATATCCTGGCCATCCAGCCGGATAGACCCCCGCTGGATATCGTAGAAGCGCAGCAACAGCGAGATGATCGTCGTTTTGCCCGTACCGGTCGGCCCCACAATGGCGGCACTTTGCCCCGGCTCAAGTACAAAAGAGAGGTCTTTGAGAACCCATTCACCTTCGTTGTAAGCGAACCAGACATGGTCGAACTCGACACGGCCCTGGATGCGGCCCAGCGGCTGGCCAGACGCAAGATCTTCCTGATCTTCTTTTTTATCGAGTAATTCAAAGATACGATCGGCTGAAACGGACGCTGACTGAATGGTTGAATACTTTTCTGCCAGATCATTGATCGGCTCGAAAAACTGTTTGACATAGGTTGTGAAGGCATAGAGCACACCGATGTCCAATAGGCTGCTGTTCAGGTTACGGGTGGCAAACCAGATCAGGAAAACGATGCCCAGCGTGTTGATGACCTCCATCAGCGGCCGCAGCAAGCTGTTGAGCCGGATCTGAGTCAATGTGCTGCGGCAGTACTCGTCGTTGATTTCATCCAGCACTTTTTGGCGCTGTTTTTCACGGACGAAGATCTGGATCAGGCGCATGCCGGCAATGTTCTCGGCAAAAAAGCCGTTAATGCTGCCGATCAGGTGCTTGATCTTGACAAAATTCCGGCGCAGCCGGCCACGCACCATGATCGTCGACAACGCGATCAACGGGATGGTGACAAACGAGACCAGTGCCAGCTGCCAGTTCATCGCCAGCATCATGGCGACAATGCCAATTAGCAGAAAGACATCACGAATCAGATTGACGAGCACATCGGTGAAAAATTCATTGATGGTTTCGACATCGTTGGTGGCACGTGTGATCAGGCGTCCGGAAGAATAGTGGTCAAGGACCCGCATGGGCAGATGCAGGATATGCCGGAAGACCTCACGGCGGATCTGCATCAGCATGCCCTGGCCCAGCCGGGTGACCAGCAGTGATTGCAGATAGCCGAACCCGGATCCCAGAACAACGCATGCCAGATAGAGCAGGCCGAGGACAATGATTGTGTTACCGCCACCGACGCTTGCACCAGTTTTCAGATGATCGTCAATGACGATTTTCAAGATATAGGGCTTGACCAGTTCCGCCAGATTGATCAGCACAATCAGCACAACGATGATGCCCAGCAGCGGCAGATGACCTTTGAGCCAGGGTAGCAGGCGGTACAGGCTGGACATTTTGACTCGTGTTTTTGCTTTGTTCTCTGACGGGCTCATGCTGCACCTCCGCCGCCGGCTGTCTGGCGAGCAGCGACATCGGCATAAAAACCGCCGGTTTTGATTAAATCAGCGTGTGTGCCGCGTTCGATAATCTGACCCTCGCTGAGGACGAGAATCTCATCACAGTCTTGTAAAGCACTGATCCGGTTGGCAATAATCAAGGTGGCCTGATCGTGCAGCTGTTCCTGAAAACCGTTGAGAATCCGCTGCTCGGTCTCGACATCAACCGCACTCAGTGTGTCAT
>DMJC01000083.1 GCA_003451915.1 Clostridiales bacterium | reverse complement strand
ATCAAGAGGCGGTCATTCGCATACAGCGTGCGATTCTTGACAGTTATGTCCTTGATTTCGCCAAACACGCGCCAAAGCAGGAATTTGATAAACTTACAGCGATCTGGTATGCGGTACCAGCCCAACTGGCGCAGGAAAATCAGAAATTTATCTTTAGCCGGGTCAAAGCCGGTGCCCGTGCACGTGATCTGGAAGGTTCATTACAGTGGCTTATTTCTGCTGGTCTGATTTATAAAGTTCCCAAAATCGAAAAACCCGGTATTCCGCTTTCGGCCTACACCGATGACAGCTTCTTCAAAATATATCTGTGTGATGTCGGTTTGGTCAGTGCCATGGCAGGCATTCCGTTGCTTTCAATCAAAAAGAAGGATCCGATATTCACACAATTTTGTGGTGCCTTGACGGAAAATTATGTGTTGACCGAACTGGTTTCCCGGCACCTGGATCCAGTTTTCTGGCGCTCGCAGCAAAATGCCGAAGTTGATTTTATTTGCAGGATCAAGCAACAGCTGGTACCGATTGAAGTCAAATCCGACGAAAATGTCCGATCGAAAAGTTTGCTGGTTTATCTCGATAAATATAAGCCCTTAACAGCGGTTCGCCTGTCCATGAAGAATGCCAGTCTGGAACCGCCCTTGATCAGCGCACCCCTTTATCTGGCCAGTCGCCTGGCCAACTGGATCTGAAATCATGACGTATCCTGCACCATCTTGACAGGCTGGCTGATTGCTCCTAATCTTATGCTAACCAATCAAGAGGTGACCCGATGGAGGCAGTATGGTTGAAATCATCGAAGTGAAAAGCAAACGTGACCTGAAGCGTTTTATCGCTTTTCCCCACCAGTTGTACAAGGGCGTCCCCAATTGGGTTCCACCGCTGGTGTCGGATGAACTCAACACCCTTGATCCCCAGAAAAACCCTGCCTTTGAATTTTGCCGCGCCAGGCTTTTTTTGGCCCTGCGCGACGGCAAGATTGCCGGCCGCGTGGCTGCGATCATCAATGACCGATTCAACAAAGACAGCGGCAAAAAGTATGCGCGCTTCGGGTGGATCGATTTTATAGACGACGAGGCGGTTTCAGCAGCATTAATGAAGGCGGTTGAAAACTGGGCGCGCGAAAACGGGCTCGAAGCTGTGCACGGCCCGCTCGGTTTTTGTGACCTGGATAAAGAAGGAATGCTCATTGAAGGCTACGACGAACTGAGCATGTTCATCACGCTTTACAATTACCCCTATTATCCGCAGCACCTGGAAAAGCTGGGTTACGGCAAAGACACCGACTGGGTTGAATACGAGATCAGGATACCGGAAAAAGTCCCGGAGCGGATCGACAAACTCAATCAGCTGATTGAAAAACGCCTGAATGTGACCATGGTCCATTTCAAGAACAGAAAAGAAATCCTGCGTTACGGCCAAGCTATTTTCAAGCTGCTGAACGATGCTTACAAGAGCCTGTACGGCTTTGTTGCCCTGTCCGATGCCCAGGTCACGTCCTATATTCAGCAATATTTCAGCATGATCAATCCGGATTACCTGCGTGTTGTTCTCGACAAAAACAACGAACTGGTCGCCTTTGGCATTGCTATCCCGTCGTTGGCCAAAGCGTCGCAAAAAGCCAGGGGCCGCCTCTTCCCGCTGGGTTTTATCCACCTTTTGCTCGCGATGCGTAAAAATGACCGGCTAGAGCTGCTGCTGGTGGCGGTGCGTGATGATTACCAGGGCAAGGGCATCAATGTCCTGCTGTTGAGCGACATTAACAAGACAGCGATAAAAAACGGTCTCAAATTTGCAGAGACCGGCCCCGAACTTGAAACCAATACCGATGTGCAGGGCCTCTGGAAATACTTTGAAACCCGGCAACACAAGCGGCGCCGCTGTTACATCAAAAAGTTCAACTGAAATTCACCGATGGACGCACGATTGAAAGCCATCCTGATGGCCTTGCTGGCAGCAGCTCTTTATGGCCTCAGTGCACCTTCTGCCAAATTGCTGCTTGGCGAAATACCGCCACTGCTGCTGGCAGCCTTGCTTTACCTTGGTGCAGGGGTCGGCATGCTGGCGCTTGATCTCATTCATCGACTCCGGCAACCCTATCAAGTCGAAGCCAGACTGACCCGCCGTGAGCTGCCATTCGTGATTGGCATGATCATTCTGGACATCGCCGCTCCGATTTTTCTGATGATTGCACTCACACTGACCACAGCAGCCAATGCCTCCTTGTTGAATAACTTCGAAATTGTTGCTACCACCCTCATTGCACTGCTCCTGTTCAAAGAAGCGATCGGCCGCAGGATGTGGCTGGCCATCGGGCTGATCACACTGGGCAGCCTGCTGCTTTCGGTGGCGGATATCAGCAGTTTTTCATTTTCGGCTGGATCTTTGCTCGTTATCCTGGCTTGTCTTTGCTGGGGTCTGGAAAACAACTGCACGCGTCAGTTATCTTCGAAGGATCCGCAGCAAATTGTGGTGATTAAAGGTTTTGGTTCCGGTCTGGGCGCACTGCTGATCGCTATCGTCAAATCGCAACTCAAAGCACAGCTGCTTTATATTCTACTGGCCATGCTGCTGGGATTTCTCGCCTATGGTCTCAGCATCTACTTTTATATTCTGGCCCAACGTACACTTGGGGCCGCGCGGACCAGTGCCTATTATGCAGCAGCACCGTTTATCGGCGTCCTGATCTCGATCTTGATTTTCGGCCAGAAAATCAGCGGGTCTTTTATCGCCGCTGCGGTGCTGATGGTCGTCGGTGCCTTTTTTGCCGCCACTGAATACCACCGTCATCTGCACCGGCACGAGCCGGTCACTCATGAACACCGCCACAGCCATACTGACGGGCATCATGGCCATGAGCACCAGCAGGCGGCGGATCAGCAGACCGAACACAGTCATTTACATACCCACGAAGCTGTAGAACATACCCACCGGCATACGCCGGACACCCATCACACCCACCGGCATTGATTAAGCCTTTGTCTTTTGCCGAATTTTATTATAACATGATACTACAAAGAAGTTCGTTTAAATGTTCGGAGGTGCTGAAATGGAAAACAGAAACCTGCGCTATGACATTATGCCGGAGATTGCCGCCCACTGGTCGCCACGCGCTTTTGACGAGAACCAGCCGGTAGCCGATGATGATCTCTTCGCCTTGGATGAAGCCGCCCGCATCGCGCCATCCTGTTTTAACGAACAGCCATGGCGTTTTATTGTAGCCCGCAGCCCGGAATCACGCCAGAAGCTGACTGCTTGCCTGTCAGCCAACAATCAGCTGTGGGCCGGCAAGGCACCGGTTTTGACGGTGATTCTGGCCAAAGCTAATTTTTCCCACAACGGCAAACCCAACCGCTGGCATACTTTTGATACTGGAACAGCCTGGGGTTATCTGTCACTGGAAGCCCAGCACCGCGGCCTGATCACCCATCCCATGGGCGGCTTCAGTGTCGAGCTGGTTCGCGAAGCATTCCTGGTTCCCGAAGATTACAGCATCGTAGCAGTTGCAGCCATCGGTTATTATGGCAATCGCGACAACCTGCTGCCGCAATTTCAAGAGAGAGAACGGCCCAATCCACGCAAACCGATCGATGAGATCATCGACATCTATTAAATGAGCGGGAGACGGGCAGATGAATTCATATGAAAGCTTAATATCTCAGGCTAAGATTATCGTCCGCGCTGCCGGCCAGTTGATTCTTGAACTCGAACAGCGGGATTTTGCAATCGCAGTTAAAAGCAAAGACAATTATGTGACCGAAATCGATCTGGCGGTTGAGCGTTATGTCGTTGGATGCTTGCGTGATCTGACACCTGACTTCGAGTTATTTACCGAGGAAGGTGATTCAGCGACAGCTGATTTTTCCCGGCCGACCTGGATCCTTGATCCAGTCGACGGGACCACCAACCTGATGCGCGGCTATCGGCACTCGGCCGTGTCACTGGCTCTGTCCATCGATGAAAAACCCGTCATCGGCTTGATTTACAATCCATATGCTGATGAACTGTACATTGCTGTCACCGGCTGTGGGGCAACCCTTAATGGCAGCCCGATTCACGTGAGCAGCCGCAGCAACCTGGCCGACGGCCTGATCGGCTTTGGGACAACTCCTTATGACCGGCAGCTGGCTCATCAGACTTTCGAACAGGTCGAACGGATTTTTCTGAAATCGCTGGAGGTCCGCCGCAGCGGCTCGGCGGCGCTGGACATTGCCTACGTCGCCTGCGGCCGCCTGGATGGCTTCTTTGAACAAACCCTGCAGCCTTGGGATTACGCGGCTGGCAGCATCATTCTCAGCGAAGCCGGCGGCCGGCTCACCAACTGGCAGAACTGCCCCCCGAACCTGCGCCACGGCGACAGCCTGCTGGCCAGTAATACGCTTCTACATGATATTTTACGGCGTGAGTTGCTGAAAGAGGTTATCCACAACATTCGCCTCTGAGATCAGTCATCCCATTGCAGCAAGCGACGTTGGCCTTCCAGCTTCCGGATACCGGTGATGTCCTGGCTGACCTCCAGGACCCCTCGATAAACGCCAGCTTCTGTGCGCAGGGCGATATACTGGATGAGCACCATCTTGTTTTTAAGCTCCAGCCAGAAGCTGGCGCTATCTTGCCGGCCGATTCGGAATGACTCGATGATCTCCTCGACAACATGGACACTCTCAGCCGGATGGCAGCGGTTGACATCACGACCAATGACCGCTGGTGAACGAGGGAAAAAGCGGTCTTTGGCTTTGTTGAAAAAACGGACCTTGTTGTGCTCATCGACAAAGGTGATGTCGACTGGCAGATTGTTAAAGATCAGCAGTGCTTCGTCGATGGTGAGCCGGCCGGTGGGCGACTCGATCAGCAACGGCTGCTCTGATATTGCCTCGCGCTGACTCACCGGTCGTGCCGGTGGTTCGATCAAAGCGAAACCATATTCAAAACTCTGATCCAGCATACCTGCGAATTCATCATCAGTAAATAATTCCGACGCTGCCGGATAGAGAATCAGCGATTCCTTGATGACCAGTCCCTGCATCGTGAAAATCAGATTGCCGGCCTGCCTGACAAAAGTCTGATCTTCGCTGCCGGAAAGGACTAAGTCTAACAGCTGGCGCAGCTGTTCGCGGGCCTGATCGTGCAGACTCCACATGATCGTCAGACCGTTAAAGCGGGAGTCGGCTTTTTCCATATAAGGAAAAAGGATATTCTCTTTTTTCAGATAATGACAGTCAAAAGCCAGCAGCCTTTCAAGCACCGTCAGCAGCTCGTTTTTGTGTTCTTGCCACCAGACCGGCCGGACCAGCGCTTTTAAATCCTGCAGCAAGGCCAGCAGCGCATCATTTTCCGCCATCATAACTTTTAGAAAAGTACACTTTGCCGGCTGCGTCCACTCATATTGCTCTAGCCCCTGATGCAGGACATTGATAATTTTTCCCAGATAAGCCAGAATATCGCTGACCTGTTCGCCATTTTCCAAACGGCAGCTGAAAGCAGTAAAAATTTCCAGCGGCGTCAGCGAATGCAGCAGGGGCTTGCTGGCTTCAAAAAGCTGCTTCAGATCGTTGCTGGTCATGCCGCTGACTTCAGCCGGCTGGCTCATGATTTCCAAATATTGAATGAACTGTTTTACGCGATCCTGATTCAATTCGGATATTGCTCTTGGCATGGCCTTTTCACCCTTCACTTTTCACCTTTCACTCTTCACCCCCGAGCTCTGCTCGGGTTCCATCACCTTTAGATAGTTTTCCAGATTGCGGCGGAGTAGCGCCGGTGTGTCAAGTCCATAGGGGCACTTGCTTTTACATTGACCACAATCCAGACAATTTTCAATTTTTTTCATTTCCTGCTGCCAGCTTTCAGACAACCAGGGTCCTTGCGGTGAGCGTTTGAGCAATTGTGTCATGCGTGCTGCGTTGCTGATCTGGATGCCGACCGGACAAGGCATACAGTAGCCACAGCCACGGCAGAAATCACCGGCCAGTTCCAGACGGTCAGCTTCAATCTGGCGGCGCATAGCCTTATCAAGAATCGGCGGATTATCCTGCAAAGCCAGAAAATCATCCAATTCCCGTTCATGCTGAATGCCCCAGATCGGCACGACATGATCGAATTGAGCCAAAAAGGCATATGCCAGAGTTGCATTGGTGATCAAGCCGCCGGACAAAGCCTTCATGGCGATGAAACCCATGCCGGACAGGCGACACTGTGCAGCCAGCTCCAGATCAGCCGGTGCTGCCAGATAACTCAGCGGAAACTGCAGCGTATCATAGAGACCGCTGGCAACTGCCTCGGCAGCAACTGCCAACCGGTGATTGGAGATGCCAATATAGCGGATTTTGCCCTGACGACGGGCTTCAAGCATGGCGTCATACAGACCGGACGCGTCGCCAGGGCGGGGACAGAAGGAAGGATTGTGAAATTGGTATATATCAATCATCTCGGTATTCAGCGTCTGCAGGCTTTGGTGCAGATCCAGCCAGAAACCCGCTGCATCCTTGGCCATTGTTTTGGTACTGATGATAATATGACTGCGTTCCCCGGATAATGCCGCACTGATTTTTTCTTCGCTGTCAGTGTACGCGCGAGCAGTATCAAAATAATTGATGCCATGTATAAAAGCTTTGCGCAGGATGTTGACAGCATCACTTTTGGCAATGCGTTGAATCGGCAGGGCACCGAAACTGTTTTTATTGACGGTCAAGCCGGTTCGGCCGAGTTTTACGGTTTGCATACAGCTCCCTTCACCACCCCGAGCTTTGCTCAGGTTCACCTTTCACCTTTCACTTTTCACCTTAATATTGTATTCTATCTGCAGTAGAATAGATATTGTCAGGTGGTGTTTTCATGAAAGTTTTGCTGATCAATGGCAGTCCGCATGCAGGAGGCTGCACCTATACAGCTTTATCAGAAGTTGCGGCTGTTCTGGAGCAAGAGGGAATTGAAACCGAATTCATTCACATCGGCAGTCAGGAAATTCGTGGCTGTACCGCCTGCCACACTTGTGCCAAGACGGGTTATTGCATTTTCAAGGATGATGCGGTCAACACTTGCATAGACAAGCTGAGTGAGGCCGATGGCCTGATCGTCGGCTCGCCGGTTTACTATGCCGGCCCTAATGGCGCTTTGCTGGCTTTTCTTGACCGGCTGTTTTTCGCCGCAAAATCCGGTAAATTTGCCTTCAAACCTGCGGCCGCCGTGGTCAGCTGCCGACGCGGCGGAGCCAGCGCGGCATTTGACCGCCTGAACAAATACTTTACAATCTCCAGCATGCCAGTCGTTTCATCGCAGTATTGGAACGCAGTGCATGGCAATACGCCGGCTGAAGTCCGCCAGGATTTCGAAGGCATGCAGATTATGCGCACACTGGGCCACAACATGGCCTGGCTGCTCAAATGCATCGACACAGCCAAAAAAACCGTACCCTATCCGACCAAAGAACCCCGCATCGGAACCAACTTTATCAGGTAAACAAATCTACCATGCGGCTTTGCCGCCCTTCATG
>DMJC01000164.1 GCA_003451915.1 Clostridiales bacterium | reverse complement strand
GACATAGGCTGATCCATAGGGCGCGAGCGGCAATTCGATGATAGATCCGTCCGCATCCTGCCCGACGGCCAGCTGTGCAACTTTGCCGGTCCAGGTGTCCAGCAGACGGGCTTGACGTTCTTGAATCGGAATATTGACCCGGGCCATCCGGCTGTCCGGGAGACGGCTGCGGATCAGGTAAAGATCAAGATTGCCCAGTTTTTTGTGGATATGCTGCAGCCCTGGCGCACCGGTACGGATGCCGGGCTGCACACCGATTTCAGCCATGACTGTTGCCAGATCCTGACGGACGGTTGGTTTCTGATCGTAGAGCAATGCNNACTGTTCTTTGTTCTTGAAATAGCCGGGCACGGTGTCAGGCAGCCGATCACAGAACAGAACCGGAAAGCCCTGGTCAATCAATGTGCGGATGCTTTTAGCCGCAGCTAATGATAAATAGGGAACGGCAGGCAAGATCATCATCTTGAAACAGGCCTGGCCGACGGACAGAGTTTTATCTTCGTTCAGAACAGCCTGCAGCAGCCGTTCTTCGTTGATATGCGCATAATCATAACCGACTTCCATGAGTTCGTTTCCCAGCTGGCGTGAATCCTCAGCCATGATCTGCCACTCGGTGCGCGGCGGATGTTCTTCCAGGACCAGAGCCGATTCAACCCTGTCTTCGCGGTCAATTCCATCGAGAATGCCGGTGGCGAGTTCCTCGGCCCGGCCGGATTCAAACTGGTGTTCCAGATTGCGGTCGAACAACGCAACATCGACGATGGTCTGGCCGGTCTGCATCAGATACTGACCGCGGGCGATGGCCAGGTTGACCGTGCGCAGCCACGGCCAGATGGCATCGTTTCTGGAAATGAAAGAGCCGACAAAACCATGGAAAGGAAAGGAGCCCGGCCAGGCTGCCTCCGGGTGCTGATAAGGCCAGCCATGATAAATCATCTGATTGACGCCGCTGACAAACAGCCGGTCGCTGGCAACCTTGATCTTCATTGGATTGATCTGATAATCCTGATCACCCCAGACCAGACTTTCGGCACTGACAACCGGCCGGCCATACAACAATCCGGCTGATCCGGCCAGCTTCATGAAATCAATATTGCCGGATGCCGCCAGCTGTTCCGTTTCCGGGATGTGAGCCAGGCCGAAACTTTGCAGATTGTCCATGGCGTGACCATAACACTGCACCTTGCTCTTCAGGCCATTCTTTTCGCCCCAGCTTTTCAGGCCGAGCAGGAAATTTTCCCGGAAAAGATCAGCCACGGTTCTTTCATAATCGCGGCGAATGCGATCACCCAGACCATCTGGAAAATCAAAACAGGGAGTATAGCCTTTGTCGGAAACGGTATCCCGGCTGTCTCGCTCGGGGACGAAAATGACCGGCAGATATGGCGACAGGTCATAGCCGCGCCGCTTGGCGAATTGCTCGAGAAAGTCATCGCTCCAGAAACACTGGGTATCCAGTTCAAAACTGTCTGAAAAGAAACTGCGGAATGTCTCGCCGGTAAAATCGCCAAAGTTCCCCCGTGCGATATAGTTGTCAAGCAACTGTTCGATGACACCTGCTTTAAAATGGTCCAGCACCAGACTCATCCGGTTGAGATCCTCTTTGGCGTCGGTCATGATTTCCGCATAGACAGGTCCGGCATAGGCGGCGAAGACCTGCCAGCAGCCGACAGGGAAATCCCAGGTCAAAGTTCCATTTTTGACGAATCCGGTCAGATCGACTACGCTGGTGAAGTCCAACTGAGCTGTCTTGATAGCGCGGGCGCTGAATTTGCCCGGTTCGTCCAGCACGCGGGCAGCGGTGACTTTTAAAAGGCGCAAATCGTCAATCATCGCCGGCTTGGCAACCACAGGCGGTAAAAACACAAAGGGGCTGGGCGGCAAAGAGTCATAATAGTCAAGCGCAGTCTGCCGGGCGGTCGGTAATACAACCGTCTGCCGGCCGGCACCACTGACGGTGACCGCGCTCATCAGCAGTGTCTTCAGGCTGTCTTCCGGTTTGACACAGGTACCGCCGATCGGCCAGCATGAGCCGACAGTCAGGTCAACGATCATCTCGCGTTTCCGGCACTCCGCCATGACCTCGCGGACAAGATCAAAATAAAAATCAGAAGCATAGCGATGCTCACGTTGATACTTTTCCGGATTTTTGCTGCGCAAGTCCTGATCCATTTAAGCCAGCGTCTGGATTTCGCAGCCATAAAAGCCCTTTTCATCCATTTCAGCGACTTCGCGCAGCAATTCGTCGCGGGTGACATCCAAAGCAGTCCACCACCAGCGAGTCAGCGGACGATAAGGCTTTGGGGGATCCTTGAAAGAGCCAGAATTAAAACCTGTCATATCGTATTCCTATCTGTTCTGAATATTTTTCGCAGAGAACGCCATATTTGTATTCTTAAGTTGATTAAAACAAAATCGTCCGAGACGTTCAAAGACAATAATGCTTTGACGCTCGGACAATCTTGCTAACACTTACTTCTTGCATTCATTTCCAAAACGTGGTATTATTACTGCGTTATGGAAACGAATCGAATCAAATTGCAGCAATTCAGAAAGACGTTCCTGCCGATGGTTTGCTTTACGGGCGAGCAGGTGCGTTTATGGAAACCGGATTTTTGCCGGGATAATTTCGCGCGCTGGATCGAATCCGGTGAAATTTTGCGTTTGAAGCGCAATCTCTATACATTCCCCGAATACTTGCAGATCCCGGACAGTGCGCTGTATTTTTCCAACCAGATCTACCGTCCATCCTACGTCTGTCTGCACACGGCTTTGCATTTTTATGGCGTCATACCGGAGGAAGTCGTCCAATTTACATCAGTTTCGACTCTAAAGACAGCATCTTTTCAAAATGCATTTGGAACATATACCTATCACCATATCTCAGCAAACTACATGTTCGGATATGAACTTAAAAAGACCGAGGGACAGGTACCTTTCGTCATCCAAATGGCAACTCCCGAAAAGGCCATGATCGATTTGCTGCACCTGTATCCTGAGTACAGCACAATCGAGGACATGCTGAATCTCCGGTTCGATGAAGACTTTATGGAG